>JANQDY010000020.1 GCA_028278625.1 Thermodesulfobacteriota bacterium | reverse complement strand
ATCCGTTCTTTCCCATGATTCTATACTTCAAAACGCGTGCAGAGTCCAGCGAAAAACCGCCCTCAACGCCTTTTTTTAGCTACCCCGTGATCGCTTACGCAGTATTCGACATTTGGATCACCCCTGATCTCTTCTGGGCTGTTATCCCAGACGATTGTATTTTTGATTTTAAGACCTGTTCCACAGCGTATCCCACTGCCATTGAGGCCTTGATACCAATCATAAATACTGAGTTCACTTGTGTTTCCAGTGACGGTGCAGTTTGTAACGACGGGCGAGGGGGAAGAATCGCAATAGACGCCGCTCCCCAAACCGTCCTGGCGGTAATAGGCCCTGGCAAGGTTAGCGCTGACAATGCAATTTGTAATGGCAGGCGAAGAAGAAAAATCGCAATAGATGCCGCCGCCTTTGCCGACATCGGAATAAGCAGTAGCCGTATTTTCCCTGATAACGCAGCCTGAAATAACGGGCGAGGAGGAAGAACAATGGACGCCGCCACCCCAGTTGGAGCGATTGCCTGCGATATCGCAGTATTGTATGCTTGGAGATGAAGAATCACAATAGATCCCGCCGCCAAATCCTAAGAGACCCCCAACGGCAGTGTTTTCCCTGATAACACAGGCCAAGATGACAGGGGAGGAGGAAAAACAGTAGATGCCGCCACCCCAGTTTGCCCTATTGTTTCTGACAATACAGTTCTTTATGACCGGAGTAGAGGACTCCCCACAATAAATGCCACCGCCCCAACCATAATAGTGAGAGGAATTAATGGATGAGTGATTAGCAGTGTTGTTGCGAATGGTGCAATTTGAAATAGTCGGTGATGCGCCGGATCCGCAATAGATCCCGCCGCCATATCCTGCAACACTCCCTCCCGTCACTGTAAAACCGGAAATGACCGAATCAGCTTTCTCTCCGCTCGCGAAATAAAACCCTCTTCCTTCATGCTCACAATCAATAATGCACACATCGGGTCCGCTTTCCGATCGAACCGTGATCGCCTTTCCCTTGAAATCGATGTCTTTGTTGCCCGCGCCTTTGTAGGTTCCATCGGCCACCAGCACGGTGTCGCCGTCATTTGCCGCATCAATGCCGCCCTGAATGGTGGGTTGCTCATGGGGAACTCTGATGGTGGCGCCAAAGGCAAATGCCGGGATCAAAAACAGGCACCATGTGAAAATGATTGAGACGGACCCTCTGGCAAACATCCGTTTAACCTTCATCAAGAAACCTCCCGGATTCTCTCGGTTGCCGATGCTAAAACATGCCGCCGACATTGCGATTGCCGGAACAACTGGATCAATAAGCCGTTTTGAGTTCCTTCTTGTTTGAAACAACATCCACGAGCCTGATCATAACATACAGCACGGCGACCGTCACAAGGTAGAGGGATACTTTTATGATATCGCGAAGTTTTTCCATTTTGGGCTTCACCTCCCATGCCGCTTTAATACATATGACGCCCATCCTCTCGATTTCTTACGGCCCAGGATCAATCAGATGGCGCTTTTCTTGAAAAGCGTATTCCATCCATCGGTCTCCAACACAACTGCTGCAAATCAACCTCTTGTAAGAAATCACACGGAGATCAGATTAAGATGTACGAAAGGAGTGGATATTCTTGATCCGAAGCGTATCCACTTTTGAGAAAAGGAGGAGATATGGGCGACAGGAAGCCGAAAAACTGATCACTCACATTTGGCATCCCTCACCTGTTTTCTAAGAGGAAATGGAATAGGTTCTGCTGTTGGAAAGCAATGAGAACCCTCCCTCAATGCCGTGACAGTACTTGCTGATGCGCTTGATGTTGCATTCGTGGGCCCCCAGAAGCGAAATCAGCCACATGGGGATTCTCTCGTTGGCCTTGACTTCCATAACGACAATATCCGGGGGCAGGAAAAATCTGTCTTTGCATACGGCCGTAACATCCAGCTCGTTGATCCGGTATTTCAAATGGGTATCAAAGGTGACCCTCAGGCCATGGTCATATCTTGAACCCTCAAAGGGTTTCCGATGATAGCTGATGACGCATCTGGGCCGCATGCCGAGGGAGCGCACCAGGAACAACACCTCGGTGGCGGTTTCCCTGTCCTTTTTGTCCAATTGGTCAACACCGATATCTTCTCCTCCGCACAGGGCTTTTGCTTGCTCCAGAGGAAGGGCAAGGCGCCGTTTCTGTATGGTCCGGTTGATGCGCTGCTTGACCTCAACAAATCCGACATCCATGTCCGAATCTCGATAGACCCGCAACCGCAATTTCCTGCGGTATTTGATGCCGTCGATCTTGTTCCAGTAGCAGGAAAAATCCGGGCTATCATAATAGAGGCTGGCGATCCTGTACCGGCCTTTTCCATCGGAATATGGGTCACGATCTAGAAACCCCTCAAGATCTTTCACCACTTTCAAATGGTCTCTGAATGTGAGTATGTATTTCAGTTCATATCTGTTGAAGCGTCTGATCATAAGGCCGGAACTCAATCTTCTATGATGACACACATACCCAGGCCATGGTCCCCTCCGCCGCCCGGGGCCCAGGTTCCATCGGTCTCCGCCACAAAAAGCCTCGTCTCTCCGGCCGGGACTTCCGGAAGGGCCACCTTCACATTATCAGCCCTGTAAAATGAATGGATGAGCTTTCTTTCCCCATCGGACAGGGATGCGGTTAAAGGCAACTCTTCGGACTTTGCGTAACACCCGATAACCACCTTCTGGGAAAGGGCTTTATCCTTATCGGCGGCTATGATGATGAATCCCGGATTTTCGTCAAAGGTACACAAGTTGGGGGCAAAGCCCAGGGTGACAACTTTTCCATGGCAAAACGTCCTTTTTCCCGGAAACGTTCTTTCTCCTATTTCCCTCATCACCTGTTCACGAAAATCCGACATCACCGGGTGTTCCGTGAGATCCCTCAAAATAATTGAGAAAGTCGCCCAGTCCCGATCCCCTTGGGCAAAACGCTTTTTGGCCTGCTCAACAGCTTCCTTTGACTGCCCGCTTTTGTATGGTTCAAAAACAATCCTCGTTCTAAACCCGGATACCTTGGAACCGAGGGCATTCGCCTTTTCAAGGTTTTTGATCGCCTTTTTGGATTGCCCCAACTCCCTTCTGAGCTGGGCCGCTTGTTCATAGACGGCAATACGCTCCCAATTTGCGGGAAAATCCTCTGCCACTTTTTCAAGGTACGCGGCCCTCTTTGCTCTGTCCGCATCCGTCCTGATCCCCTCATACCAATGGCGTGTCCCGGCCCATGAAATGAGAAGAAGGAATCCGATACCGATTCCTAAAAGATAGACGAACCCGAAACTTGGGACGGCTCTCATGATCAAAATACCCGATCGATCACAGGGGCGGACAAACCCGCGCGGTTCTCTGTTTCACGCCAGATTGCCAGTCCCGGATCGACGTTGTCAATACTCGAAAATGCCGCACGCGATTCCTTGCTCACCTTTATGGGCTCGGCACAGCCCACCAGGAACAGCTTTCTCGTGTCCATCCTGCCGCCGCTTCCATAACGCCAGTTTTTCTTATAGAGATGGATGCCGATGGAAGCTCCCCTGATAATATTCATTCCAAACTTGACCTTGGATCCATCTTTGATTTCCATCCCGATTCTGCATCCGTCGAAAACAGATCCATCCACGGACAGGCGCGTTTTTTCTCCCACGGAGATCCCCTTGTCTCCGGCATTTTTGAACACACACGCTCTGACGGAAGCCTTACTGGTCATGAGATCAAGGGCGTCGTTGGCGCTTCCTTCAAAACGACAGGACGCAATACGGATATCACATATATCCGCATCAAAAGCGTCGCTTAACGCATCCATAAAACGGCATCCTTCAACCAAAGCCCCCCTGCAGTAAGCCAAGTGCAACCCGTCATCCCCCAGATGGTTCCGGCCGATGGTGCAGTTTCGAATGACGGGCCCGTAAACATCATGAAAGGAAACCATCCCGGAATAATAGATGAGATCCCGGCTCCCGTGAGATCCCCCTTGCCAACTGCAGTGTTCGAAAACGCTGTGGGATGCGCCCTTGCCCTGCAACGCGAAAACACCCCAGGGTTTTTCAGGGCTCTTTGCCGAAAATACGATGGGGTTCTCCTTTGTTCCCCGTGCCAAAACCCGACCCCGAAAATAGAATGAAACGCCCTTTCCCATTAGAAATGTGGTGCCCGGTTCTATTTGGACCGTCACATGTTCCGGATACGCCATGGTCTCAAGAACGGTTATCTCCCCGGGTCCCAGCTTCAGGGTCTCGGGTTTTGATCCGGCGGGAAGGTCCCATGGATGAATGGATGCGCAAATCATATGGTTATCCGTAAAAGCCCGCTGAGGTTCGGTCCTTACAGGTTCGCCGGTGATGATATTCCGGGAGCGTATCTCGACGGATGCGATCCTCCCCCCTGAGGGTACGGCAATGTAGTTGTAGTTCAGCGGGCATGCCTCAAGGGTATGGTTTCCAAGGGTCGGATGTGAGGGGATTCTCTGTTTTCTGTATCCCGGAAGGATTTCCTCTCTAAGGCGGATCAGCCCCTCCCCATCATGAAGATCACCCTCATCCAGGAAGACATCTTCCTTCTCAAGCAACCCGTTTCTGTTGACATCCCGATAGACCCCAATTGAACGGCACGTTCCTTTGAATTTCAGCCCCGTGATCAGTCTCCCCACATTTCCCGAAGCTTGAAGCCGGATGTTGCTCAAGCCTTTTCCCTCCTCAAGAAAGACTGAAAGATCGCTCTTCTTGAGGTAATCCCCGAGGAAACGGATTCGATCATTTAAATCCTTCTTGAATCGCGCAAGCTCAGTCCGGTATTCCGACATGGTGTATGGCCGGATCAATACCGGCCCGAATTTCAGAAGGTAGTGAGGCCTAAAAAACTTCCCGTCCCTCGACGCATCGGCTTTAAGGGACGGGCGTACGATTCTGTCATAGTCATCGATTCTCGCTTCCAGATGCTCATAGGAGAAATGGGTTTTGAGCAATGCGAACAATCGTCTTTGGCGCGCGAGTTCAAAGGTTGGAATGAGCTTCCACTTGTTCAACAGGGGATTGGCGGACGTGTCAAGCCTTCTGAGTCTGAGATGCCAGTTGTTCATATCCCACGAGATGGGAATGTATTTCCCCGTGTACGGATCGAAGTAGATTTTATGATTGTGGTGGTAGTCACGGGACCGGGTTCCCACAAGGCTGTCGAGGCAAAAGAGGTTGATGAACATCTCTTGATCAAAATACTGCCGGCAAAACAGGTCGTAATCTTCAAGATCGAGGGTGTTCACCGCCTCAAGGAGTCTTCTCAGATCCTCCCGGTATCCTTTCTGATCAGCGCTTCGGCTCCCATCTTTTTCCCACCATTTCTCATCCACCCATAGTGTTGATATCCCCGTCATTGAATCAATGGTTGCCCCGTCACCACTGTAGATACTGCCGGGCATTCGGTCAAACCGCCTGATGACACTCTCGTCGATGGGATCCCAGAATAGGTAGACGCCCATATACTGACCGTTTTGAACGAACCGTACGGGGAATATGCGGGGTGCAATCAAACCGATCTCTTTGGCAAGATCCTGGGGGATGCACTGATTGAAGGGCAAGATAAAACGAGGGTTCTTAATGTTCAGTTTCCTGCTTTTGTTGATGAGTTTGGTCTTTTTGGCTCTGATCCTCCATGACTTCTGCGGATTCAACCAGTGCCAGTAGTTGTCGCCCATGTATCGGGCCTTCACCGTGTGAGTTTTTCCCTCATATTTCACATAGGCTCTGTAGTCGTTGCTTTTCCCGCTTTCAGGCAGCGCCGCGTTTAACGCTCTCAAACTCTCAGGTGCAATGGATAGGTGAAACGTCGGCAACAGCGCATCATTGGGGACTTCAGGGGATGTTGCCCGAATGAAATTCTGCTTCAGGTTGTCCTTGAGGTAAAGATGCAGGATGTCAGTATTGAATGAAGGCATGGACATCCCTCTACAGGCGATCGTGGCAAACCGCCGGTATTCAATCCACGCCTCCGCAATCATCCAGGCCACGAAGATGAGAACGGGCAGGGATATAATGAACGCGGATTTAAAGGATATCCGATACACCCTTGCAAGAAAGTTTTTTTTCTCAAGAAATCGCATTTCCCCAACTATAAATCCACCTGCTGTTGACCTTCTATGAGGGTTACCTTCTCATTACCGTTCAGTTTTCTGATTTCCTTGATGCATGCCTCCGGTTTGAATCGCCGTTTCATGGTCACGCTATAGATGAGCTCAACGATATCTCCTTTTCTTACGCTTTCCATGCTGATGAGACTGGCATCGGAAAAAAACCGCCTGAACACTTGCTCAAAGGCGGTCTCATAGGGACAATCCTCCGGCACCTGGATCATGAGAATTCGCTCTCTGATCTCCTTACCAAACAGATTCATTTTGTACATGAGGAGGATTGAGCCGCATATGACAAAGGTGACAAAAACAGCCATGAGATAAAAGCGCGTGCCGCAAGCCATGCCCACGGCCATGGCAAAAAAGACAAACCCCACATCTCTTGTCTCCTTTATGGCGTTTCTGAACCTTACGATGGAAAGCGCCCCTACCAAGGAAAATGCTCTGGCAAGGTTGCTTCCGATGATGAGCATGATGACCGATACCACCATGGTCATAATGACGACAGTCTGTACGTATGACTGGGAATAGGATATGCCCCGGTGCGTCTCTTTGTACGTCTTTCCGATAATCAACGCCAACAGAAATGAGAGAACCAGCGCCATACCCACATCCCACATGGTAAAGACATTGGTCAGATCCTTTAGCTTTTGCATTTCTTTCAGTAATTCATCCACTTTTTTTCCTGCTCCGGCATTCAGGGCTCACCCAAAAAACGGCTTATGCGGATTTGTCAAACACTGATAGTGTCCGCCCGGGAAAGGATAACAGCACGCTTAAACACCCTAATATTATTCTAACATTATGCGTTAAGCAATTGCTTTTTGACCAACCTCACCTTTTAATTCACTAAATCGTGCCTGGTTTATATTAAATCACTGCTGCTCAGTTCCGCGTCAAGGTGGAAGTCCTTTTAGTGCGTGTGACGCAACCCTTTATGATTTCTTACGGTAGGATAGTTGGATGGGTGGGCGCCTGGCGCCATAGAGCGGCATCGTTTTTGCCGGTTTTAGCCGTAGATGATTGAAGGGTGAGAGATTAAAAACCGTAGCTGACGCCCAGAATGATGCCTGACAGAATGTCGTTGGCCAAATCCTTCCATTTCAGGAACTGATATTTGTACCCCAGATTGATGGAAAAATTCTCAAAGGCTTCATAAGCAAGGCCCGCTTCACCGCTGTATCCGACGATGTCATAATCCGGCGTGCTCACACCGGGGACGTTGTACTCCCCCTGCATTGAAATGAAAAAGCCGTTGGCATAAAACAACAATCCCGTATCTGGAATGGGGAGCGGATAATTGAACGTAAGCCCTAAGACCGGTCCGTATTCGCTGTGGCTGCTCCCCGTATTCCCTTTTCCTCTCAGATACTTGAACCCTCCGACCACACCGAGGCGGGGATGCACCATGTAGCCGAATATCACATCCAGATCATGGCGGGACCATTCCGAATCCGAAAACCCATAGTCGCCCGCGGTCGTCATATAGGACAAACCGCCAAAGAAATTTCCATAGGACAGTTTGAAATTGGGCCCCACGAGAAAGGTATGATCACTGCTCCTGTCGTTAAAGGCATCAACATCCCATTTATTGCACCAGGTTCTCAGTCCCAGATCGAAACGCAATTCATTTGAATCCGCGGGAGGCGCGAAAAACGACATCAGCACACTTAAGGCAACAAAAAAACCGAATATTCTCATGGTGATTTCCTAGATTGATCATGGGCAAATGCGCAAGGGATTGAGAGCAGGTGTCATTAGAAACTGGGCAACGGGACAATGATCGGCTCCGTTCTCTTTTCGCTCCGTTTCACACGAAATTTCCAATTTTCGATGTGCTCGCGGGTTCTATCGCCATATCCCGAATTTCGGAAGTCCTCATCCAGGATAAAGATGAAATCTCCTTTATTGAGATATGGGCTTCTGATCTTTCCGTATTGGGGATGTTGCGCGCCATCGGTATAATTGACCACATTGTCCTGCAAATAGGACCCCAGTTCGGTTCCCGTAACATAATTGTCCCGGTTCAAATCCCCTTCGCCTGCGATGCCGCTGATCAGGAATTGAAGAAAAACAGACTTGTCGGGGACCTCTTCTTCCGCATTTCCCGAGGTGATGAACTGCCTGACCGGTTTTGCCATTTTATAGGAAATGCTCTTGGGCATGGCCCGGGAAGCGGAGAAAATGGAACCGGAAAAGCAACTGTCGAAGATAAACAAGGCATGACGGCACTGGATGCGTCTTGCAAAGCCATCGATCTGGTTCACATCCACCGCCTTTTGCATGAATTCAAGGAAATGGAGATCCGGATTGGGCGCATCCACGGGAACAATGTATCCCACTTCGGTTCCGTAGGACTGTTTCGCGGTATAGCCGTGCCCACTGAAGAAAAAAAGGAGCCTGTTATCCGGGTTCAGGCCATGCCGGTTGATAAAACCGTTGAACGCGTCGATCATTTCATCATGGGTCGGATCTCTAACGATAACCACTTGAAAGCCTTGACTCTTCAAGAGTTCAGAAAGTTCCTGGATATCGCTTTTGACCCCGTCGAGTCTGGGCCACCCTTTCCCGTAATCACTGACCCCGATGAGCAATGCATGACTTTCCTGGTACAGACTGACTTCCTCCCCCTCTGAATCCAAAACCCTGACCTTTTGATAACCCCGGTCCTTACTGGCGGCCTGGGACAATGGTGAACAGAGAATCACCAGCAGAATAAGGGCAAAACAGAAAGCCGGGCGCCTGCATTGGAGACCAAAGCGAAATATGAAACACATGGGATCCCTCCTTTCGCTAAGGGTTCGCTTAAAATTCAGATCCCGGTTAAAAAGCCAGACACAAAACTCTTGAGTTAATAACGACAAATTACAATGATACAACACCAAAGACAACTGAAAATAGAAGTTTCCGTTGATTATCCGGTTTTCATCCCTCCTTGCGACGCTCCTCCTCACTTCGTATCTCACGTCTTAAAAGTTTCCCCACCTTGCTTTTGGGGAGCATGTCACGGAATTCGATATACTGGGGGACCTTGTAAGCGGCCAGACGCTTTCGACACCACCTGATGAGATCATATCCGGTGATCCCTTTTACATCCTCCTTCAGGACCACAAAGGCCTTGATGCGCTCCCCCACTTTTTCGTCGGGGATGCCGACCACGCAGGCCCCCACCACGGCCTGATTCTCCTGTAGCACCCCTTCGATCTCCGACGAGGATACCCGGTATCCCTTGTGTTTGATGGTGTCCACCGTCCGGTCCACAAAGTAGTAGTGGCCCTTTTCATCAACGGTCAACACATCGGCTGTCCGGTAATAGAGGAGCCCGTCCATTTCCACAAAAGCTTCTTTCGTCTCATCGGGCTTGTTCCAGTAGGCCCGGACCATGCGTTCGGAATGAACCAGGGCCTCTCCCTGTTGGCCGGGAGCCACCGGTTCAAGGGTCTGGGGGTCCACCAGTTTGACGGTTTTACTGGGCACCACCCGGCCGATGCTTTTGGGAGGGTTCTCTTCATCGGTGTGGCACATGGTCACCCCGCCGCAGGTCTCCGTGGCGCCGTACCCCTGGAAAATGGGCCGTTCAAATTTCTTGTACCACCGGTTGCTGATCTCCTCCGGCAGGACGTCACCGCCGTTAAAGGCATACTTCAGGGAGGAAAGATCGTAATAGTCGATCCGGTCATGATCCAGAATCATGCGATAAAGGGTGGGAACACCGATCAGGGTGGCGGCTTTGGCCCGCTCTATGGCATCGAAAATGGCGTCCAGGTTCACCTTGGGCATCAGCACCATGGCGCCCCCCACCAGAAGCGCACTCAATGCACAGGTCTGGCCAAGGATGTGAAAGAGGGGGGCGGAACCCAGGATCACGTTCTCCTCCGGTCTGAACAGGGGGTCTGCCATGGAAATCTGCTCCATTGCCGACGCCAGATAGAGTCCGTGGGAAATGGGAACCCCTTTGGGAAACTTGGTGGTACCGCCGGTGTAGATGATTTCAGCCGTGTCGGTCCCCTATTGGCCGATGGGCGGCAGATCGCCGGAGAAACCCTTGTTTCGCACCATATCCCTGAACCGAAGGGTATCATCCTCCCGGGACACCTTTCCCTTGGGAACCTTGTCAAAGGTCCATCCGAAAAGCCTTTTCCACCAGGGGAGCAGATCGGCCAGTTTGGCGACCACCGCCTTCTTGAGTCCCGTCTCGGGGATGGCCCGCTTCACATATCCGAAATTGGTGTCCGAACAAACGATATGGCCCGCACCGCTGTCGTTGGCGATGTAGACGAGGTCGTGTTTGGTGTAGATGGGGGTGATGGGAACCACCACGGCGCCGGCCCGTTGAATCCCGAGCCAGGCGATCACCCAGTGAATGCTGTTGGGCAGGTACAGTATCACCCGTTCCCCCGGGGATACGCCCGCCTTGATGAGAGAACCGGCGAAATTGCGGGCCAGGGCCATAACGGTTCCGTAGGTGAAACGGGTTCCGAGATAGATGACGGCCGTGCGGTGGCCATGCTTCTCCGCGGCCTCGGCAAAAGCATCAAAAATATTTCCATGGGGGTCGTGCACGGTCATGGCTGTTAAATACCAAAGTAGGCTGACTTGACTTCCGGGTTATCCATCAGTTCCGAACCGGTGCCCGTTAAGGTCAGCATGCCGTTTTCTATGATATAGCCGAAATCGATCATGGGCAGCACCGGACGGGCAAACTGCTCGCTGATGACAACGGTAATCCCCGAATCGGCCTTCAATCCTTTAATGGCCTCCACCAGAATCTGCTGCATCATGGGGCTTAAGCCCAGGAGCGGTTCATCCAGAAGGAGCAGCCGGGGCCGGGCCACCAGGGCCATGCCCACGGCCAGCATTTGCTGTTCGCCACCGCTCATAAAGCCGGCCTTTCGGGATTTTAAGGGAACCAGCGCCGGAAAAAGGTCGAAGACGTATGAGATGGTCTCCGAGATCTCCGAACGCTTCCTCAAATATCCCGCCATTTTGAGGTTCTTCAGCACATCGCTTTCAGGGAAGATGGGATGTCGCTCCCGGCACAGGACGATTCCCTTCTTGACCCGTTCGCTGGGTCGTGTTTTGGTGATATCCTCCTTTTCAAAGAGGACTTTCCCATAGACGGTGATCCGTTCCCCGCCGCGCCGTTTCTCTTTGATGCGCATGTCGATAATGAGGCCGGAGAGGGTGTTCATCAATGTGGTTTTTCCGGCGCTGTTGCTCCCGATAACACCCACCACCTGACCTTCCCGAACTTCCATCCCGAAGTCGTTTAAGGCAAGAGCGTTTTCAAAGAAGACCATCAGGTGATGTACTTCAAGCATGGCATTTTCCTCATTCCCCTTCACTGCCCAGATAGGCCTCCTTTACGGCCGGATTTTCCATCACTTCCTGTGCCAGGCCCTCGGCGATCTTTCGACCGTAATTGAGCACGATCACACGGTCGGCAATACGGAAAAGCTCTTTGAGCCGGTGTTCTATCATGATGATGGTCTTGCCCTGGGTCTTCAATTTTTCAATGATGGGCACGATGCTTGCCACTTCCGCCAGACTGAGGCCCGAGAAAAGCTCATCTAAGATGATGAGATCGGGTCTTAGGGCCATACTTTTGGCCAGTTCCAGGCGTTTGAGGTATCCCTGGGGCAGGGCTCCCGCCTTTTTGTAGCTCACATAGGCGTCCCGTTCAAAGCCCACCTCTTCCAGTAAATCGAGGGCCACGGCGCTACGATCCCCATACCGCCCCCCTGCCAGCTTCTTGACCCGGGGAGAGTAGAGGGGAACGATGAGGTTCTTAAAGGCCGGCAGTTGGTAGAAAGGGCGCACCATCTGAAAGGTTCTCGAAACGCCAAGGCCCACCACCTTGTAAGGGGGCCAGCCAGTGATGTTCACATTCCGAAACAGGATTTTGCCGGAAACCGGTTTCACAAAGCCCGTAATGAGGTTGACCAGGGTTGTCTTTCCACTGCCGTTGGGCCCGATCACTCCCAGGAGCGTTCCCTCCTGAAGGTCGAAGGCCACATTGGATACGGCTGTCACACCGCCGAAAGTCTTGGTCAGATCGGATACACGGAGCAGGGGTGTGTTTTCCGTCATGATACGTCCACCCACCTTTCCATCTGCTGGTACTTTCGCTGGATATAGGCAAAAATCCCTTCGGGCACCCCCACCACGAAGACCACCAGGAAGAGGCCGTAAAAGACAATGCGTAGCGCCCCCAAAGCACGCAGCATTTCAGAAAGGGGCACCAGGATAAACGCCCCCAAAAGGGGTCCCGCGAAGGTTCCCGCACCGCCCACCACGGCGGCGGCAACAGGCATAATGGAGTAATCGAGGGCAAACCCCGGCATGCCCGCAAACATATCCATGTGGGTCCCGAAGGCGCCGGCAAAGCAACCCACGGAAGCGCCCAGAAAAAGCACCTGGGCCTTGTACCAGTAGATGTTCAAGCCCGCACTCATGACGGAGCGATCATTGTCACTGATCCCCTTGATCACCAGGCCGTAATCGGACCCCATGATCCTGCGATATCCGAAAAGAACCGCCAGAATCGCCAATACGATGATAAAGAGCGCCGTCAACTGACTGGGAAAAGGGGTGAGTCCCGTGAGGCCTTCCGTACCGCCCAGTATCCGGGTCGCTTCCACCAGGCGACTCAACATCAGGGGCAGCACCAGGGTCACCATGGCAAAATAAACCCCGCGAAGCCTGAGCACCGGGAGCAGAAGCACCGTGCACAGCAGACCCCCTCCCAAGGTGGCAATGGGCAAGGTGAGAATCGGCGGGAGCCCCGCGTAATAATTGAGAGACCCGGCCAAATACGACCCGATGCCGAAAAAGAGCGACTGCCCCAGGGAGAGAAGGCCGGCACACATGAGCATATCCCAACTCATGGCCAATAGTGCGTAGACCGCCGTTGAAATGATCACTTCACGCCAGTAATCGCTGAGCAGGGGTGCAAAGCAGAGCAGCCCCACCACCGGAATGGCACCGGGAATCAGCAGATACAGCATTTCTCGGTAACTGGTGAGTGCGAATATGTCCGCGGAACGGGCCTTCACACCCCGGTCGATTCTTTCCTTACGCCTTTCCATGATAAGGGCTATATTCTCTCTTCCAGCTCCTTTTGATGGCTGAAAAGTCCGGAAGGTTTCACCACCAGGACAATGGCGATGGCGATGAGACTCACCAGCATCATCCAGTGGGGTTCCAGGTAGTTGGCCGTAAAGGTCTGGGAATACCCGATGAGCACGCTGGCCACCAGAATGCCCACGGTGCTGCCCAATCCCCCCACGATGCAGACGGCCAATGCGTTGATGAGCACCTCATACCCCCCTTCCACCGCAATGGTCCCCAACGGCAGGATCACCACGGCGGCGATGGCCGCCAGAGCGCACCCGATCGCCATGCTGAGGGCTCCCACAAAATCGGCGTCAATGCCGAAGGTCAGCGCCGTCCTTTCATCCTGCGCGATGGCGCGAAAAGCCAGCCCCATGCGGGTCCGGTTGGTAAAGAGATAAAGGCCGATGGTAAGGACCACCGCAATGAGCCCGATAATCAGCCGCTGATAATCGATGTAAACATCCCCTATGCCGAAACTGCCGTCAATAAACACGGGCAGGGTATAGCGAAACCCCACAAAGTCAAAGTATCGGAACAGTTCCATGATGGCCAGACCCAGTCCAAAGGTGGCCATGACCTCGGAAAGCGGCATCCCCTTGATCCTCAGGATGACCCCGTAGTAAATGCCCAGACCCATGAGGGCCGCCAGGAAAACGGCGATCAGAACCCCAAGCAGATAGGGAATCGCCAGGGTATTCATGAAGATCCAGACGGAAAACCCGGAAAAGATGTAAACGGCACCGTAGGCGAAATTGGCCACCCCGCTGATGCCGAAGGTCAGGTTGAATCCCATGGCCAGAAGGGCCAGAACGGCGCTGTTGATGAATCCGTAAATGAGAGTGCCTAAAAGCATGGGAATTCCTTATGGAAGGTTTCAGTGTTCAGTTGTCAGGGTGCAGGGGGAGGACGACGCGCCCTCCTCCTGACAACTGATAGCTGATAACTGACAACTTATTTGAGACTCTTGAGCCCTTCCGGCAGCTCGATTTTGGCTTCCGCCACCGACGGCGGATACACGATCACCCGTTTGCCCGGCTCACGCCACTGAATCATACAGCCCAAAGCCTCCACTTCGGGATCATTGCCATAGATCACCTGATGGTCCTTGCCGAACCTGATGCGTCCCATGGCCCCTTTCCGGTCCGTCTTCTCCAGCTCCGCCACCACCTTGTCACCGTTCGTGGATCCGGCCCGTTCAATGGCATCCTTGAGCATGTAGATCATTTCGTAGGCCGGTGCCGGGGAATGGCCCGCTTCGATGGGTTTGCCGTATTTCTTCTGGTATTTTTCGTAAAATTCCACCGATTTGGGAACCTTGGGAACCGGAATATTGCCGATCTCAAAGATACAGTTCATGGCCCCTGCGATCTTTCCGTCAAAGGTTTTCCAGGCAGCGGGACCCGCAAGGGGCGAAATGAACCCGGCCATGAGGGCCGGGATATGCATGGTTTTCCACTGCTTGACCAGGATACCGCTCTGGGGCATGTCAAAAATGGGGAGGATCACCTGTGCACCTTTGGCTTTCGCCTGCATGAGACCGGCCGAAAAGTCCGATGATCCCGTGGGATACTGCTGTCGGCCCACCACCTTCCAGCCCATCTTGTCAAAGACCAGTTTGATCATGAGGTCGCCGGTTTTCCTGGCCCACGCCACGTCCTGGTTCATGATGAAGACCTTGTTAAAGCCGAATTCCTTGTTCAGATAGGCCATGGTTCCGCCCAGGTATTTAATGAGATAGACGGCGTTCAAGCAGGCTCTGAAAGTATACTTGTATTTGTCATAGTTACTGGTCACCTTTTTTTGCATGCCCGGGCTCATGGCCGTTCCCAGAATCATGGGAATCTTGTACTGGCCGACCACGTCCATACAGGCGATGGCGCATTCCGACCGAAAGGATCCGAAAACGATGAAGTCGGCCTTGTCCTCAAGAATGAGCTTCTTGTGGGCCCGAATCACATCGGCCACCGGAACGCCCGGTTCCGCCCCCCGGGCATCAATGGCAACGACCTTAAAAGGGCGCATCTCATCGCCCACCTTTACGCCGCCGGCAGCATTGATTTCATCAACCGCCATCTGCACGCAGGCAAGACCTTCCTTCCCTTCAAGAAATCCCAAGGATGTGGGTACTCCCAGAATAATCGGTTTGGCCGCAATAGAACTTCCCACCGGAAACAGCAGTGCCACCATCAGAAACATCACCACAGACAAAAAACAGACGCTCTTTTTCATGGACTCCCTCCTCATCAGTAAAAGTTTTTGCAAAAGACCCTAACTGCCAAGGACCCACTGTCCTTTTATCACTTTTGACCGGATACTACCGTCCTAAAAACCGAAAGTCAATTCAAGCGTTCCCGCAATCAGATGCCGCAAATGCCCGGCTCTGCCAGAACACACGGCTGCTGGCAAGAAGCGCGGTCCCCACGGCAAGATCCAGAACCACCACGCCGATAAGCGCCGAAAGGGATGTATGCGCCAGACGGGACAGAAGGATGCCCGCGGCAATCATCACAAGAAGGAGAAGGAAAAAGCCGGGGCTGAAAAACTGCCAGACCCTGGGGTGGGCCAGACCCGAAATACGACGAAGATTCTTCCTGCAGGTCTTTGAAAAGAGAAGTCTCCCCTTAACCGCACCCAGAGCGAATCCTACAAGGGCCACCACCCAGGGCCATCCCGATCCTTTAAAAAGGGGGACGGACCCGATGAGAAGGGTTACGCCTTTATAAAGCAGAATGATGCCCCCCAGGTACCAGACCAGGGCAGCCAGAATCTTGAGCAGCCTGATACGCGCCAACCGGTGTTCCTCCCCGATCATGAGGGTTTTTGATTCATCATCCGCCATCAGCACTCCGCAGCCTAAAAGGGTTTTTATTTTAGGACGGTCCGGCTTCGGCGGTCAAGGGTTAGTTCAACCTTGGCGAAATTGGCAAAGTTTTTGGTAACCGCCATTGTGATTTTCATGAAACTCTGTTACAGAATAGCGATGGAAGGCTTACACTGCTATAGCCAACGCCTGAGACTGCGCTCAAGACACCTTGAAGAAGGAGAAACCCATGTCCGGAAACACTCAAAACGGATCCAGCAATGATCCAAAAAAGAAGCGGCATCCATCAGAATTGATTCTGGTTCTTTTGCTGCTGCTGTCGGTGGTGGGCATAGCGCTCACCGATTTCAGTCCCTTCAAGGGGTTCTGGTTCTGGATGGCCATGGCGCCCGTCTTTTGCATCGCGTCCATTGCCATTGAATGGAGCCGCATGGGGCGGAAAGGAGAAAACAGGGGCAGGCTCATATGGACACAGGTTTTCCACTGGCTCGGCTATCTGGTCACCATATATCTGGTATTTCTTTTGAGCGCCAGCGATACTGGACGTCTCAACAATGTGGATGTGGGTCTGGTGGCCCTTCTGATTCTCGCTTTTGCCACCTTCTGCGCCGGGATTGCCGCCAGCTGGCGCATGTGCGTGGTGGGGGTCTTCTTGGGCATCGCCGTGGTGGCCATCGCCCTTTTTGAGGAATACATATGGGTTGTGCTGATTCCCCTGGCACTGATCATCATGGGTGCCTTTTTCTTTCGTCGCCGCAAAACAAAGCGAACGGAGGGGCGAACAGAGGGAGGTGTCGGCAGTGGGAAATGATGGAGGGCTCATTGGCGTAGACCTGGATAAATGCAAAAAAGACGGCATCTGCGCCGCCGAATGTCCCATGGGCATCATTGGGATGGACCGTGATGAAGGATATCCGCGTCTCATACCCCAATTGGAAGCGGCCTGCATAAGATGCGGACATTGTGTTGTGGCCTGCCCCCACGGCGCCCTTCAACACGCGAGCATCCCCGTGGCGCATTGCCCGACCATCAACAAGGAACTGATCATTAACCATGAACAGGCCGAACAGTTTCTGCGGTCGCGCCGCTCGGTCCGTATCTACCGGGATCGGCCGGTGGATAAAAAAACCGTTTCGGCACTGATCGAAATCGCCCGGTATGCACCGACGGCAGGGAATCGTCAGATGGTGAACTGGCGGGTCATCACCGATCGGAAAAAGATCCGCCGGTTGGCGGAACTGACCGTGGACTGGATGCGCTTCGTTTTGAAAGAGGTCCCGGAGCCGTCGCGGCCGCCCTATTTTCCCGCCATCGTAAAGGCCTGGGACATGGGACTGGACAAGGTTCTAAGAAACGCTCCGGTACTGCTGGTAGCCCACACATCCAAGGAGATCGCCAACGGCACGGTCGACTTGACCCTGGCACTCTCATACCTTGAACTGGCGGCACCCACCATGGGCCTGGGAACCTGCTGGGCCGGTCTGCTGCAGGGTGCGCTTCTTTCCCGACCCGGGATCAAGGAAGAGCTCGGATTGCCCGAAAACCATCCGCATCATTATCCCATGATGCTGGGATACGCCAAACTCCCCTACTACCGGTTGCCGGAACGAAAACCGCCCAAGATCGTCTGGGACCAGTAACGCTATTTATAGCCGTACTTCTTCAATTTATACCGCAGGGTCCGTTCACTGATGCCCAGGAGTTTTGCGGCCCGGGTCTGATGGCCTTCCGCCTCCGTCATGGCCCGCCCTATCATTTCCCGCTCAAGAGATGAAACCGCCTCCTGCAGGTTCCCTTGTTTTGGCATCCGGTCCTTCGGATGATGGGCCGCCACTTCCTTAAAGGGGAGATCCCCGGTCTCCACATTATCCCCTCTGGCAATCACCACCGCCCGCTCCAGGATGTTTTCCAGCTCTCTCACGTTTCCGGGATAATCGTATTTCATGAGGAGATCCCGGGCCCTGGAGGAAATACCCTTGATGTTGCGATTGTTCTCCGTTTTAAACCGACTTAAAAAATGATCCATGAGGGGGGGCAGGTCCTCTCGCCGATCCCTTAAGGGCGGGATAATGATTCCGACCACATTCAGCCGATAGAAAAGGTCTTCCCGAAATCCTCCCTCTTTCATCTCATTTTCCAGGTCACGGTTGGTGGCGCTGATAACACGCACATCGGAATGGAGTGTCCGGTTTCCACCCACCCGCTGAAACTCTTTTTCCTGAAGAAACCGCAGCAGTTTCACCTGGACCGCCTTTGACAATTCGCCGATCTCGTCCAGGAAGAGGGTTCCCTGGTCCGCCTCTTCGAATCGGCCGCGCCGGGAGCCGGTAGCACCGGTAAAGGAACCCTTTTCATGTCCGAAGAGCTCACTTTCAAGGAGGCTTTCCGCCAGGGCCGCACAGTTGACAACGGTCATCGGCTTATGGGAACGGGAGCTCAGTTCATGAATCAGCCGGGCAATCAGTTCCTTTCCGGTACCGCTTTCCCCCTGTATCAAAACCGCGGCCCTGCTTTCGGCCACCCTGCCGGCCAGGTTGATCACCTCCGCCATGGCCTCGCTCCTATAGATAATCTGGTCCGGCGTTATTCCCTTGCCGTGCAGCTCTTTCTTAAGCAATCTGTTTTCAGCCAAGATGGTTCGTTGTCCGGCAATCCGCTGAATCAGCAATTGCAGCTCTTCCAGATCAATGGGTTTGCTGATATAGTCGGAAGCGCCCGCCTTCATGGCATTGACGGCTCTCTCCACGGTTCCGTAGGCGGTCATGACCACCACATCCACTTCCGGATTGAGTTCTTTTGCCGCAGCCAGTAGATCCAGGCCGTCCATTCCCGGCATCTTGTAGTCGGTCAGAACCAGGTCAAAACAGTCTTCACGCAATTTTGAAAGCGCCTCTTCCCCGTTTTGAGCCGCTGAAACCGGATATCCTTCATCCTTCAGATAATCCCTGAGCATTTCCCGCTGTGTTTCTCCGTCTTCCACCACCAGAATGCTGAGTTTTTCCATTTTCGCTATTTTGTACCGTTCTTTAATTTCAGGGGGAGCAGAACGAAAAAGCTTGTTCCCGCACCCGGTGTGCTCTTCACCCTGATCTCTCCACCGTGGGCCTGGATGATTTCATGGGCCAGAGCAAGTCCCAGTCCCAGCCCTTTTTCTTTGGTGGTGAAATCGAGATTGAAAATCCTGTCAATGTCCCTTTCGGAAAGGCCCGTGCCGGTGTCAGACACCGTAAGCATGGCCGTTGATGCATCCTTTTTGCTGATCCCCATGGTCACGGTGCCCTGGCCCAGAAGCGCATCAAAGGCATTTTTCACCATGTTGATGAGGGCCTGTTCGAGCTTGCCGGCGTCAACCCACATTATGAGGGGATCTGTTGTTCCGGGGGTTCGTATTTGGATCCCTTTTGAACGGGCCTCCTCCCCCATCAACAGGGCCACGTGGCGAACCAGTTCCACCAGGTCATGCGCCTTCAAATTCAATCGTTGCCCCTTGGAAAGCCCTAAGAACTCCTCGACAATCCCGTTTAGTCGTTCAATTTCCTTTCGAATAACCGGGGAAAGCCGTTCCAGATTGTCGGCTTTCAATCGTTGGCAGGCCATGCTGATGGCGTTTAGGGGGTTGCGGATTTCATGGGCCACACCCGATGCCAGCCGGCCCATGGCCGACAGGCGCTCGGCACGCTGAACACGTCCCTCCAACTGCCGTAACCTGGCAATATGGCGGTTCTGGTTTCTGTAAAGAAACCACATGGAAAGAACGGCAATGAACATCATGAATCCCATGGCAATCATTCCCCATCGCTTTTCTCTGGCGATGGTCCTTTGGAGACTTTCCGCATCGAGTCTTAACCGCGCGGTCAGAGGGCCTGCTTCACCCAGCGCAATCTTCCGAACGACCAGAAGCCGGCTGTTTCCCCGGGAGGGCTTACCGCTTATGATTCCCATAAGCTTCCGTAGCACCCCGGACGTAGGCTCATCTGGAACGGAAGTTTCCGGGCAAACTCCCCCCTGGAAAAGGGTCATTCCCGCGCTGTCAACCACTGTGAAACATTCGGTATTTGACGGCATTCCAACGGTATCCACCGCCATTTCAAGTGCCGTTTTCAATCGCCAGAAAAGAAACGCCCCTTGGTCAAGCACCAGTACCAGGAAGCCATTCCCATCTTTTCGGCGAAGGGCCAGAAATCGCGGCGCGCCCGGCTTGCGAAAGCCGCCGAAGAGATGGATTTTAAGATCCCTCCGATCTCTTGTCATAATCTTAACGGAATGTGCAACAATGCCGCTTACGGGCCGACGTTCGAAGGTGATCTCCCCACGTTCATTGAACAGAGCCAGATTCCACAAACCATTACTGAATATGAGCGGCGCCAGTTCATCGCGCGTTAGCTTTCCGGCATTAAGCACGTCATCCAATCCCTGTGCCAGCCGCAGAAGTGCCATCACCATTGACTCTTGCAAAGAAGGGCCCTGATCATCAAGATCCGCTGAATCCGAACCCTCAAACCCCCATTGGGGAATGGCGTTCATCGGTGCAAGATTCATATCCGTTCGTTGCCAAACGGTTTTGATGAAATCCGTTCCGCGCTTCTCCATAAAGGAGATCAGGGTTTTGTCAAGGGTCCTGAAATCCATGACCCCCAGGGTCAACAGCAGGACAACAAAAACAACGCATACGACTGCCAAGGCCAGTGGCTGAAGAAAGGGACCTTTAAAATACCGGACACTTTCGGTTGAGGGATTTTTTTTCCTTTTCATGGATCAAAGCATAGTTGTGAACGTGAAAAAAAGTCAATTACCATATCCTTTACGCCATGGATGATTTCGACAATCTCGTCGCAACCGGATCCCCTTCTTCGACATTTCTTGCCGGTTCGAGGACATCCGGCACATGGAGACCGCTCTCATTTTGGCCGACGCAAACGTCCAGAGTTCTATTCACTTATTGATATTAAGGAAAGGGTGAATTCCACCACGTCATTCCGGCGAAAGCCGGAATCTAGCAGCATTTCAATAAGCTACATGTTCTGGATGCCGGATCAAGTCCGGCATGACGATAGAACTTTGGACTCTCCAGTTAACCAAAACCGGGACCGATACCCCCTAAACCGCTCAAAAAAGAGTTCTGGCATGCTTTGTGCTGATTGGTCATATTCAAAAAGACGAAGGGCCTCTTTTGAGTTAAGGGCCCATGAAAACGCCAAAACAGAATAAGGAGATGAGACAATGAAAAAAATGAGCGTTTTTGCAGCACTTCTGATGGTACTGGCCTTTACCACCCTGGCCCTGGGAGGCCAGAAACACGGGCTTTTTGAAAGAAGCGGTCAACTCCATCCCGCCATGGCGGAGGCCCTAAAGCTCACCCCTGAGCAAACGGAAAAGATCGAAGCCCTCCAGGCGACCACAAAGGAGGAGATGACACAGCTCAAAGCGCAACTCACCACTAAACGGGCGGAAATGAAATTGTTGTGGACACAGATGACACTGGATGTTGAAAAAATCAAGGCCACGCAAAAAGAGATCCAGGCCATCAAGACAAAGATGCGCGATATTCGCACAGACAAGCGCATCGCCTTTCGGCAATTGTTGACCCCGGAACAGACGTCGGCGCTGTTGGCATTAAGTTGCGGCAGAGACGGCCGATCTAAAAAGGGCAAAAAGGGCGGTTATGGCAAAGGCCGTAAGGCCGGAAGTAGTCCGTGCGTTGACTGTCCCAGGAACCAGCAGTAACCCCTCAAATGGGAAGAAGGATCCGTGAGGGCCTTTCCGGATGCCGGAAAGGCCCTTAAACGTCATTCAAAGGAAAACCGGTTCATTTCACCGGTCTCCATGTCCACGTGCACCATCATATTCCGGAAAAGCGTTCCCCGCTTAAGGAGAAGCTTAACCACTTCCATGGCCTCCAATGTGGCCAGAAGGCTGGGGGTCACGGCCGGCACGCCCAAAAGCGCTTCAGGGCTGTTTTCCCTGTTTGTTTCGACCCGTTCCGTTCCGTACAGCAGGGAGAATCCTTCATCACCCGGGAAAATGGTCATCAACTGCCCCTCAAAACCGGCCACGGCCCCGTGCACCAGGGGAATATCCAATGATTGGGCCGCCCTTTGAAGGTTGAAACGATCCGGCACATTGTCCAGGGCATCCACAACCACGTTTGATCCGGAAAGAATCTTTTCCCCATTGATTTTTGTGAGCCGATCCTGGTGCACTTGAACCGCCACACCGGGATTGATATTCTTCAAAGACCTGGCCGCCACAAGGGCTTTGGGCCGGCCCAGATCCGGCACACTCGACAGGGCCTGCCGATTGAGATTGGTTTCGTCAAAGGAATCGGGGTCCACCGCCACCAGGGAACCGATTCCCAACCTGGCCAGCAACAGTAGCACCGGACCGCCAAGCCCTCCCGAACCGACCACCGCCACCTGCGATTTCAACAGAAGAAGCTGTTCTTCCATGGAGATGCTTTCCCGGTTTCGAACATAGCGGTAGGGACAAACGCCCGCACCAAGAGCCGCCTCATAAACCGCCCGAACGCCGCATTCAAAATGCTCCGCCAGTTTGGCGGCCGACGCCTCTTCAAGAACGCGGACTTCGCGCCCTGCCGGGTCATGAACGGTTTTTGATCGCTCCTCTATCTCTTTATTCATACCCTTCATGAATCACTCTCCTCTTTTTCTGGTTTCCGCGCACGTTGCCCCTGTTTGAAAGCAGCCTCATAAAACCGCCGCTGGATGCAGTTAAGCCGCAAAATGGTTGTCTGCTCCTCCCATGCAAGGGGTCTTCCTTCCCTGAAAGCCCGGGTCTTAATATCCCGGATCCTTTTGTAGAGCCTGTGCCCGGAGCCCTTGCTGTACTCTCGAATCTTCTTTAAATGAAGTTGAAGTTCAGCAATATGACCGTTGGGCATCCTCAGATTCAGATGAATATCCCAGAATCCGCTGGGCAAAGGCTCAAGGGCGCGATCTTTCAACCGGACCACCTGGTAACCCTGCTCCAATATGTACTGAAGCGCCCCATAGACCTGGTCCACACTGTCATATTCAATGGAACTTCGTGAAATATCCATCAGCAGCGAGGGGTCCCCCCCCAATTCCACAGCGATCTTCTCCCGGGCCCGTTTTCTTCCCTTTAATCCGCCACCCGGAGGGAAAACCGCCGTTCCCTCGGTACCTACGGCCACGTTCCGGGTCAGCTGTTTGAGATATTCGTCGGCGATGACCGCCTCCTTGTAAAGCTGATCCAGGTTGCGGCATTGCTGCCTCGTAACCTTTTGTCCCGTCCTTGCCGCGACGACTTCGTGTGCCCTTAGGCTGATGGCCAGTTGTCTGGGCGTCAGTTCATGGGAGGGCTCAGGGCAAAGGTGGGCCTCCGCCATTAACAGCGCATCTTCACCGGCATGGGAGATCGGTGCCACAAAAAACAGAAGGAGCATCACCCATATCCGGACCGTGGCCGCCCCAATGAACCTTTCAGGATGCTTGGTTCTTTTCAAAACGAATTGGTCCCCATAAGTATTCTAGTGCCGCACATTCCAACGGGCCTCGAAAAAAAGCAGCAAACGACGACTGAGACCCTACAACTTTTATCGACTGTACGTCAAAGGCAACCTGTCAATCAACGCAAAACTAACGTAAAACTTCTGTTGCTTAAATGCCGCTTTTGGGTTCTAATAGCGGCATCTGATGGTGTTTTAAAAGAATATCGACCCGTTAAATCATGGCATTTTTCCTGACAGAGCGTCCTTTAAAGGCATATCGTTTCGGAATATTACTGACGATCTTTCTGCTCCAACTGCTGAGCGTGCCCTTTCTTGAAGGGAGCGTCGCCGAAGGATATGCCGCGGATACCCTATTCTACCTGCTGCTGGCGGCGGCCGCTTTCTCGGTACATGAGAGCCGGTTTTTCAAACTGGCCATCTTGCTGGGTGCCGGCGCCATTGTGGGAGAAGGCCTCAGTTTTTTCTCCGGGAAAATCTTCGTTCTAATCATCACCAATTTCATATCCTCCGCCTACCTGGCACTGGTAACTCTGACCATCTCCGTCAACGTGGCCCGGCAGCGCAGCATCAGTGCGGACACGGTGATGGGAGGGTTGTGCGTCTACGTTCTCATCGGTGTCTTCTGGACCATGGTCTTCGTTAATCTGGAGCTGATCAACCCCGGGTCCTTCAGCTTTGGCGTGCAGGGAGCGCATCCGGGCCTGATCAAAACCTACAATCTCGCAATGTACTACAGTTTTGTGACACTGATGACCATCGGATACGGGGATGTGGTTCCCCTCTCCAAAATGGCCCAAACCCTCACAATCCTGGAAGGGCTGATCGGCCAGTTCTATCTCATCTTCTTCATGGCATCTCTGGTGGGGCTCTACATTCACAAGCGTCAGAAGTCCGGGAATTGATCATTAGCTTCCGAAGTATTTCTTTCACAAAGAACCCCATGGAATGCTATTTTAGTGCGAGAAGCCAATCACATTGCGTTCAAAGGTGATTTGAATAATTACGTTAGAAAATGGTTTAAGAAAATTAGTTCCTCATAAACGGTTATCAATACCCAAGTATCCGTCAGTATCCGGGCTTGCTTTTTTTCGACTCTTGAACCTAATGCTGGTTGACAGGAAAGGGTGAACATGGTTCAATATTCAAAACTTCTTTTTGGACCAGAGATAAACTGAAAACCCATGAAGTCCTGGCAACTCATTCTGATCAACGCATGTGTCACCATTGCGGCCGTGTTTGTTGGGATGGGTCTTTTCGCCCCCGATCCCCCACCCCAGAAAGCGGAGCGTTTCGAAGAAGCGTTGAACACGGCGGTGGAAAAGATCCAGACGAAGCTCGCTTCCATTGAAGAAGCGATCCAAAAAAAAGGGGAAAAAGCGGTCATCGCCCGTGAACCCGTGGGAACCAAAGAGTCCTCGGAAAGGCTTATCCGACTGAATCAAAAACTGGATATGATCCTGGGCAAATTGACCCTGCTTGAAAACAAAGAGGCGGTGTTGCAGCGACCGCAGACTTTCGGCCGTTCTTTTGCACCACCCATGGCCCTCAGGCAAATGCCTGAATCCGGTGGTTCAGCCGGTGTAGGGGGAAGCCCGACCCAATGGCTTGATTCCCTCCCCGAGGAAAGGCGAGAGGAAGTGCAGCGGGTTTTTGAAGAGCATGCCCTGCGGATGCGGGATAAACTGCCACCTCCCGGAAGTGATGGCCAATTACCGGACAGGGAAACCATGATCCAGGCCATGAAGGAAAACGATTTAATCCTGAAGCAAGAACTCAAAAGCGTTTTAACCGATGAAGAGTATGATTTATTTCTGAACTCACATCCGAATCCCGGTGAATCACCACCCGCTTTACCGGGGATTCAACGACCGCCCGTGAATCAGTAGTTCTTATGTTAAAATGAGGCATCTAATTTTTGGGAAAGGAGGTTATTCATTTAGGCAAAAGGCTCCTGAACCGTCAGAATCTAGAAATCTGTTTTAAGAGGAGAAAGTATCATGTACAGAAAAAAATGCAAGAAGTTATTTTTGGTAATGGCTCTCGTAGCCGCCTTATTCATGTTCGGCACCGGTGCCAATAAGGCCGATGCCGGGTACTTGTACGATTCAGCCATCTACGCCGCTTATTCAAATATTTATAATGGCCAAGCGATGAATCTGATGGCTTATGGATGGTATTATTACGATTACACAGCGCTGTACGATGCTTACTACTATATGGCTGCCGCCTATGATTATGCCGTTTTGGCGGCAACCTATGCATCCTATGTATCTGGAGAGTCAGCCTATTATGCATGGTATTATGCGTCATATGGGTATGAGTTTTATTATTATGCCTACATATATGCGCAATATGCCTATTATTACGGCGATGCATACTATGCCTATCTTTCCATGAGCTACAGCGGACTGGGTGTCTACTACATGGCCATCGCGGAATGGTATGCCGGTGTCGGTAGCTACGGCGGCTATTACTAAATCATTTAACCCCTTCAATTAAAGCATCATCTGCGCTGAAAGCGGCTCTTAAGGCCGCTTTCAGCAACTTGAGCGTCCAGAGTCCTATGGTCATGCCGGACTTGATCCGGCATCCAGAACATGTAACTTGTTTGAATGCTAATGGATTCCGGCTTTCGCCGGAATGACTTGGTGAAATTCATTCTTTAATCATATGCATGCATGAGTGCACCAGGCGCCACAGCCCAATCCGTTGTATATTTCGTATTCTCAGCCCTGATCGGCTGTGTGCTCTTTCGTGAGAACCGGCAGAACATAAATCCCCTCAAATGGCCCAAGGCCGATCTCGCGCTTCTCCTGATCTCTCTGTTCTTTTTTCTGGGCGGTTGGGTGACGCTTTACTCGGCCGACATCCTCCCCTCCGCGCGGCAGCATCTGATAACGGGCCTTTCAAGACGTTCCGTTCATTCCATCCTGTCAGCGAGCGGGTACTGGGTTCTATTGCTGGCTTTCACCTTGTGGCTTAAACGGGAACCGCCCCGACACAAAAACCCCCTTGAATGGGGAACCGTTGATCGCACCCTGCTGCTGGTCTGGATTTTCTTCCTCGTGGGCGGCATCCAATGGCTGGAAGAGAACCTCTATTCGTCTGTTGTACGGGCTTCGTGGATCAACCAGAACTTCGGGGCCGCCCTGAGGCCCGTCTATGCGGGGGAGGCAACATTTGTGCTCGTTCTTCTGCTAACCGGCCTATGGCTACGCCGGCGCAGACCCGAAAATCAAGTGTTTGCACATATCGTGATTCAATACGCCGCCATGAGCAGCGCCTTTAACGCCTACCTTTTCGGAGCCCTCACCAATCCCAACGCATTTCTGGCAGGAATGGCCCTGGGCGCCTCCACCCTGCTTCTTTTCCGGCCCGGCATCGCACTGCCGGCCGTGGGAACCTTTATGGTCATGACCGTTGGTGGCGCAATATTGTCAGGCGCGGGCCTCCTTCCCTATGCACCCATGTATGCCGCATTTCCCGTGGAAGACGGAAGAATTGCCGCCACCTATCTGATTTCCAGCCTCACCTGGACCACCATCGTCTTTGTGATCGTGCTCTCCCTCATGACATTTGTTCTTGTAAGATGGCGAAATCGAGAGAGAAAGCTCGCCGAGATGACGGATCTTTTAAGAAAGATGTTCGGACGTTATCTCTCCACCGAGGTGATGAATGCATTGATCGAAGATCCCGCTTCCATGGAACTGGGCGGAGAGCGCCGCCAGGTGACCATCATGATGACGGATCTTAGAGGGTTTACGGCCCTTTCGGAACGGCTGGAACCGGAACAGGTGGTTCAAATGCTCAACACCTATTTCGAAGTCATGGTGGATATCGTTCTTGAGTTTAACGGAACCATCAACGAGATCATCGGCGATGCCCTCCTGGTGGTTTTCGGCGCTCCCCATGACATCAAAGACCGGGCCGAAAAGGCGGTGGCCTGCGCCATCTCCATGCAGAATGCCATGAAGGAGGTCAATGCCCAAAACCGGGAGCAGGGGCTTCCCGAAATTGAAATGGGCATCGGTTTAAACGAATCGGAAGTTATCGTGGGAAACATCGGTTCCAGGAAGCGGAGCAAGTATGCGGTTGTGGGCAGCGGCGTCAACATGGCCAGCCGCATTGAATCCTACACGGTCGGCGGGCAGGTCCTCATCTCCGAGTCGGTAAAGAGACAGGCCAGTGACATCCTTCGCATCGATGCACAGTTGGATGTCACACCCAAGGGCGCGGAAGGACCCATCAGGATTTATGAAGTGGGGGGTATCGGCGGCTCATACGACGTGGCCATGGAAACCGCAGACCCTTTGCCGGTCCCTCTGGCCCAACCGATCCCGCTTCTGTTCACCCTGCTGGAGGGAAAAAAGGTGGACAGGCAGCGAACAGGCTGCACACTTTTGGCCCTTTCCGGCAAAGGGGCCCTCATGCGAATGCCCAGATCCCTTGAACCGATGACGAATCTCAGACTGAACCTTCAGGGAGTCCCCAAAAAGCTCTCGACCAGGGATTTTTACGGGAAAGTCATCGATTGGCACGGAACAAAAGCATCTGAGTGCCGGATTCGCTTTACGGCGATACCCGCCGAAGTGGACGCCTATTTTGAGGCACTTCTCAGGTACGGCACCAAGCCGCCTCAAAAAGGGTCGGGAAAAGTTTGACATGGTAGGTTGTGCGTGGCAGAATTTCTCCAAAAGTGGCGATGACGTATATCCATAACCTTTTTTTATGGAGGCATGACATGAAAAGTGCAAAGATCATCTGGATATTACTTCTGTTTTTTGGGATCTTGGTCTCACCGGTTACCGGGATAACGGGTGAAAACAGTGATGACGCCTGCATTAATTGCCATCAGGAAGTCTCACCGGGTCTGGTGGCGGACTGGCGGGCCAGCAAGCACAGTGAAGAAGACGTGGGATGTACCACCTGCCACGGCGAAAAACACATGGTTGCCAAGGACTGCAAACTGGCGCTTTTGCCGGATGAAAAATTATGCGCCCAGTGCCACGAAGAACAGTTCAACCAATTTACCAAAGGAAAGCACAACCTGGGCTGGACATCCATGATGGCCCTTCCCGTAACCCAATTGGAACCGGATATCCTCATCGAAGGGGGCCGGGGCTGCGGTGGCTGCCATAACATGGGGGTCAAAAGCGAGGCCCAAAAAGAAGCCCAGAAGCTTTTGGGATACCGCTACCAGAACAATTCCTGCGACGAATGCCACACCCGGCATGCCTTCAGCAAGAAAGAAGCCCTGAATCCCCGCGCCTGCAGGCAGTGCCACATGGGATTCGATCATCCCCAATGGGAGATGTGGAGCAGTTCCAAGCACGGCACCCGGGCCCTGGTAAAGGAGGTGGGGGATTTGCCCGAAAGTGCCAATGCGCCCACTTGCCAAACCTGTCACATGCCGGACGGAACCCACGACAATCACACCGCCTGGGGATTCCTGGGGGTTCGACTCCCCTTTCCGGAAGATCCCCAGTGGAAACAGGACCGCATCACCATTCTAAAGGCCTTGAGCGTGTTGAACCCTGAAACGGGAAAACCGACGGAATTGCTTGAAGCGGTCAAGAAGCTGGACATGGCCAGACTTACCGAGGAAGCGTGGCAGAAAGAGCGGGACAAGATGATCAAGATATGCGCCCAGTGCCATTCCAGAAACTACGTCACAAAACAACTGGAAATGGGCGATGACATGATTCGACAATCGGACCGCCTGATGGCCCAGGCCATCGAGATTGTGGCGGGGCTTTACCGGGACGGCATCATTCAAAAGCCTGAAACATATCCGTTCAACTATCCCAACCTGCTTTTCTTCATGCGAACGGGGGGCGGAGATCTCAACAAACTCTCCTACATCGATCAGACATTGCTGAAGATGTACCTCAAGCACCGCATGCGGACCTTCCAGGCCTTTTTTCACGTGAATCCGGACTACGCCTACTGGTACGGCTGGGCATCCATGGTGGAAGACCTGGGACACATTCAGGAGAGCGCCAGACTCATGCGGGCCACCCACGGCAAAAAACAATAGCGATTTTGTTATCTCACGGGATCTACGGGGGAGCGTGACGGCCCCCTGTAAATCTCTCCAAACCAACCGTGTGATTTGCGGCAGTTAAATCGGGAGGCTCACATGCGATACGTCATTTTGGGAAACGGCATTGCGGGGCTATCCGCTGCCGAAGCCGTCAGACAAATGGATCCGTCTGGCCATATCACCGTGGTGGGCGACGAAGCCGCCGCCCCCTACAGCAGGCCCATGATCAGCATGGTCCTGGATGGCTCCGTCCCCTTTGAAAGACTTCCCATCCGGAACACCGGTGTTTATGAAGATCTCAACATCGAAACCCATTTAGGGGAACGCATTTCGGATATCGACACCCAGGGAAGGGAGGTTGTCCTTCCGAACCGCGGAAAAATCCCCTTTGATCGCCTTCTCATCGCCACCGGTGCCGACGCACGACCGGTTCAGGCGGAAAACGGCGAGCTCAACGGTATTCATTACCTGAGGACCCAATCCCACGTGCGCCGGATCATCGATGCACTGCCCCGGGTCAAACACCCCCTGGTTCTGGGCGGAGGCCTTGTGGGATTCAAAGCGGCTTACGGACTGCTCATAAGAGGCCTTCGCCCCACAATGCTCATCACATCCGCCTATCCCCTCTCCATGCAGGTGGATGAAACGGCCGGAAAGATCATTCTGGATGAGCTGGTTAGAAACGGGCTAACGGTCCGCGTAGGCATCAGCGTCACCGCCTTCTTTGGGAATGAAACCGTGGAAGGGGTTCAGCTCTCGGACGGTTCCACCCTCCCCGCGGATCTGGTCATCGCCGGAAAAGGGGTTGTACCAGCCGTTTCATTCGTCCCCAAAGAGCGCATTTCCACGGCCCGGGGGATCCTCGTGGATGACCACCTGGAGACCACCATAAAAGGGGTCTTTGCCGCGGGCGACGTGGCGGAGTGCCTGGATATGATACGAAAAGAACGGTGGATCAATGCCATCTGGCCAGAAGCCGCCATGCAGGGACGCACGGCGGGAATGAACATGGCCGGTCGAAACATCCGTTATGGGGGCAGCACAAGCCGCAATGTCATGCGGATATTTGATCTCGATCTCATGACCCTGGGCGTGCCCGATCCCGACCCCGGTCCCCAATACCATGTGCTCACCCACCATGATTTCCGAAACAACCGGTATCGGAAACTGGTGTTCAGGGAGAATATCCTGGTGGGGTCTGTTCTGTTGGGGGACATTGAACAGGGCGGGCTTCTGTTGGCCCTTATTCAAAACCAAACACCCCTTGAGATACCCAAAAAGCGGCTGCTTGAACCCGGTTTTAACTTTCGACAGCTCATGGATTGAGAGAAAGGAGGCCCTATGAAAGAAGTCATGGTTCATCCCGAAAGATGTGTGGGGTGCATGCAATGCATGATCTCATGCGCCACGGCACATTCCCAAACCCGCCGGCTGGTGACGGCCTTAAGGGAAACGCCGCTCCCCAAATCCCGGGTCCACGTGGGTGCGGGTCTGTACAATGAAGGATTTCCCAACCGTTGCAGACACTGCGAACCGGCCCCCTGCATGGCCGCCTGCCTTGCGGGAGCTGTTTTCCGTGATCCTCACAAAGAGACCGTTCTGATCAACCCTGACAAATGCATCAATTGCGCCAGTTGCGCCATGGCCTGCCCCTACGGCGTGATCCGTTTTCATGAAGACGCCGTGGCGCCTCCTGGAAAGACCGTTGCCGTCAAATGCGACAACTGTGACAGGCGGCAGGCGGAAGGGCTCATCCCCGCCTGTGTTGAAGTGTGCAAATCGGGTGCCCTCACCTTTGAAGAAAGCACCGATGCCATGAAACGGAAGACCAATGAAGTTGCAAGATCCGTGTACAGCGGGGCTGAAGAAATCACTCTGTCCCCGGCATTTTCATTGTTAACCGCTGCAAAAAAGGCGCAACTGTCCCTTTGATGCTGCTTTTTCGACCATAAGGAGAGAGAAATGAATCAGAAATTTGAGGATCTCACCATTACGAAAGACGGCCAGTTGCTGCTGGCGAAAGCGGAAAAAGATCAGGTTGAGACTGTTTGGGAACGGCATCAGGCACAGCAACCCCAGTGCGGGTACTGCGATCTGGGATTGAGCTGCCGCATTTGCGTCATGGGTCCCTGCCGCGTGGATCCTTTCGGCGAAGGACCCCAGAGGGGTGTCTGCGGCGCCGATGGAGATATCATCGTGGCCCGGAATTTGTGCCGCATGGTGGCTGCCGGCGCTTCGTCTCACTCGGACCATGGCCGGGACCTGGTGGAAGTCCTGGCAGGCGTTTCCAAAGGAATCGCGACCGGTTACCGAATTCGAGACGCTGAAAAGCTGGAAAAGGTGGCCGCCGAGTACGGCATTGACACGGCGGGCAAAGACCCCTTGCCACTGGCGGGAGAGCTGGCCGACCGCATGATGGAAGACTACGGCATGCGACAAAAAGAGATCACCCTGGTTAAGAGAGCGCCGGAGAAACGACGGGACATCTGGCAGACCATCGGGGTCACCCCGAGAGGCATCGATCGAGAGACTTCCGAAATGCTCCACAGGACCCATATGGGGGTGGACAATGACTGGCAGAGCCTGCTCTTGCAGGCGGTCCGCAATGCCCTTTCGGACGGCTGGGGCGGATCCATGATCGCCACGGAGATATCGGACATCCTCTTCGGCATCCCCGCCCCCAGGCCCACAACGGTAAATGTCGGGGTCCTGAAGGAGGATCAGGTGAATATCATCGTGCACGGCCACAACCCCGTGGTGTCTGAAATGATCCTTAAGGCCTCGGAATCCCCGGAACTTCTTGCGCTGGCAAAAGAAAAGGGGGCCAACGGGATCAATCTGTCAGGGGTCTGCTGTACCGGCAACGAACTGCTCATGCGACACGGGGTCCCCATGGCGGGGAATCATCTGATGACGGAACTGGTGCTCAGCACGGGGGCCGTTGAGATGATGCTGGTGGACTACCAGTGTATCATGCCATCTTTAGGGAACGTTGCCGCCTGCTACCACACCAAAATGATCAGCACCAGTGACAAGGCCAAGTTCCCGGGCATGGAACATCGGGAATTTCATCCGGAAACCGCCGAAAAGATGGCCATGGATCTGGTGAAGGAGGCCGTCCTCAATTTCGCTCATCGCGGCCGGACCTACATACCCGTGGAGCCGGTGAACGCCATTGGCGGATTTTCCGTTGAGACCATTCTGGGCGCTCTGGGCGGCACTCCGGAACCGCTTCTTGCAGCCATCAAAGCCGGCAAAATCCGTGGCGCCGCCGGCATCGTGGGATGCAACAACCCCAAAATCAAACAGGATTACGGACACGTCACCCTGACCAGAAGACTCATCGAAAATGACGTGCTGGTGGTGGATACGGGATGCGTTTCCGTGGCCAATGCCAAGGCCGGTTTCAAGGTGCCCGAAGCCATAGAGATGGCGGGTCCGGGGTTAAAAGAGATATGCGGGGCTTTGGGTATTCCGCCGGTGCTGCACCTGGGAAGCTGCGTGGACAACGTCCGCATCCTGGTGCTCTTATCCGCACTGGCCGATGCCCTGGGTATTGATATCAGTGACCTGCCGGTCGCGGGCGCCGCTCCGGAATGGTATTCGGAGAAGGCGGTGACCATCGGTGTTTACTTCGTGGCCTCAGGTGTCACCACGGTTCTGGGTCCCATGCCCCCCATTGCCGGCAGCATGAACGTGGTAGGCCTTTTGACCGAGGGTTTAAGGGATGTGGTCGGCGCCACTTTTGCGGTGGAGCCGGATCCGGAAAAAGCGGCCTTATTTATTCGGAAGCACATTGAGGGAAAACGAAAAGCCCTTGGACTGGATGCACTGGATATCTAAATGACGAAAGTGCTTTTGATCATGGCGGGAGGGGGACTGGGCGCCCTGTGCCGCTACGGACTGGGTATTGCCGGAGGCCGGGTAATGGGGGCCGGATTTCCGTGGGGAACCCTTGCCGCCAACATGATCGGCTGCTTCCTGATCGGCATCGCCTTTGGACTGGCCGGCCGGGCCCATTGGTTCACCCCCGATGTCAGACTCTTTTTTATGACCGGCTTTCTGGGGGCTCTCACCACCTTCTCCACCTATGCCCTGGAATCGGTCAATCTTCTCAGAAACGGCAGCCATGCGGGTTTGACCAATTTCCTCATCAACAACATCGGCGGATGCCTTCTGGTGGTGGCGGGCCTCTGGCTGGTTGGGGCAATGGCCCAAGGGAGATAGTATTGGCGCAATCATATGTGGTCATAGAGATCTTTACCAGCGAAAGGGCACGATACGACGGAAAGAATCTTACAGATGCCCTCCTGGACTACATTCGAAGGCTTAAGGCGCCCGCGCGCCTGGTTGCGTTTAAGGGAACCCATGGGTGTTACGAAAACGGGGAAGTATCCACGGCGAAGATCGTCGATCTGTCCGCCAATCAACCGGTTAAAATAGACATCGTCCTCCCTTCCGTTGAAGCCGATATTATACTGTCGGACCTCCAGGAGATGGTCTCAGACGGCATTCTTGGCACCCGAGAGCTCAAGGTCTCTTCCCACCGAACGCAAAAACGGCTGTTTCCGCCCCAGACCCGGGTAAGGGACGTGATGACTCCGGAACCGGCAAGCGTTCCCCTTGAAGAACCGGCCGACCGGGTGATGAAAGTACTGCTCTCCGCCAATTTTACCGGCGTGCCGGTGGTTGATTCCGAAAACCGCCCTTTGGGGGTCGTCTCCCAGAGTGATCTCATCTACCGGGCCGGCATGCCCGTCCGGCTGGCGCTCATGGCGGCGTCGGACCCGGAACGGTTGGGCGCGGTCATCAAGCGTCTTTCGGAAAAAACAGCCCGAGACATCATGACGCAACCGGCCGTCACCATCAAAGAGACCGAGGCGCTGACCCACGCCGTTAAAAAAATGGTCAAAAACCACGTCAAGCGACTACCGGTGGTGGATGAAAACGGCCTCTTAGCCGGCATGATTTCCCGTCTGGATGTTTTTCAGACCATTACCCGGGAAACCCCTGCCTGGGAGCATCTCGAAAAACATCACGTGAGCGTTCTAAACGCCCATTTCGTATCGGACATCATGCGACGGGACACCCATACCGTTTCACCCGATACGCCCGTTCACGAAGTGCTTTCCATTATCGACGATAATGACATTCAGCGGGTCGCCGTTGTTGATCAACAGGGCCGCATCTTGGGCCTTATCTCCGATCACACACTATTGACGGTCTTTTCCGAAAAAGCGCCCGATGTGTGGCCCCATGTCTGGGAAACGCTTTCAAGACTGTCACCCTTTTCCATCAAAAGCAAACATGCGGGTCATGTACGCAAAAAGCTGGGAAACCAGCCGGCAAGCGCCGTCATGAAAACGGATCTGATCACCATCGGGGAAACGGCCGGGATCGAAGAAGCCATCTCTTTGATGACCCGGCACGCCATCAAGCGACTTCCGGTGGTGGATGAGCAGGGTCTTTATAGGGGCATGATCAGCCGGGAAGCCCTGCTCAAGAAAGGGTTTTCGGCCATGAAACATCTGATGGTCCCAGAAGACGTTTAGCGATCATTCCATGCTTTTAAAAATAATCGGTACCATCATACTCTGGCTCTTACTTTTCGGCATGATCGCCTGGGCCTCCCTGGCGATCTTTTTCTCTTATTTGCCCGGTTCCGCCAGGTTCCCATTGGCCGTTCTTTATGCCTTGAGCCAGTTGGCGGTCCTCATTTTCCTCCGTCCCAAGGGCCTTGCATTCGCCATTTTTTTTGCCCTCTTTTTCATCATTTTGGCCGGGTATCTTGCCATGAAGCCTTCCAACCACCGGGAGTGGCAGGCGGATGTGGCGGTTCTTCCTTACGCCTTGATCGACGGCAACCGGGTGACGGTCCACAACATTCGGAATTGTGATTATCGTAGTGAATTCGATTATACACCCCAATACGATACCAAAACCTTTGATCTTCTGAAACTGGACACCATTGACCTCTATCTGGTGAACTGGGGCATCAAATACGTTTCCCACACCATGATCAGCTTCGGCTTCGAGGGAGATCAATACCTGTGCATCTCCATCGAAACACGGAAAGAGAAAGGGGAAGACTACTCCACCATAAAGGGGTTTTTCCGGCAATACGAACTGATTTACGTGGTGGCCGATGAACGGGATCTGGTTCGGCTCCGCACCAATTACCGAAAGGGGGAAACCGTCTATCTCTACCGCTTGAACGGCTCAAAGACCGTTTTTCGCGAGATATTTCTGGACTACATGCGGTATATCAACCGGCTGAAGGCGCAACCCGAGTGGTATAACGCCCTCATCGGCAACTGTACCACTCAGATTAGGGGACATGCACGCCCCTACACCGGAAGGGCCAACTGGGACTGGCGCATTATTCTGAACGGCTGGTTGGATGAAATGGCCTATGAAAACGGTCTTCTCTACCAATCGCTCCCCTTTGAAACCCTTAAGGGGAAAAGCATCATCAATGACCGGGCCAAGAAACTGGATCAAAACTCTGATTTCTCCGTAATGATACGGCGGGGCTTGCCGGGAATGGGGGAGTAGTCCGTGAAAAAGGCGCAACAGCGAATTCTAAAACGGCGGCCCTTTTCTCTTTTGGCTTTTCTGATACTGCTCCTTGCCGGATGCGGCGGTGCCATCGGAACCAGGGATGTGGGTTTCAGAAAAGCCTATGAGCAGATTAACACCAATGCCCTTCTGAGTGAAGACTACAGCGCTACTTCCGAGAACGTGCTTGAGCGTTACAACATGGCGGCCCTTTTCAAGGAAGAACCGCTTTTGTGCCTCAACCGACTGCACGGAAAAATCAAAAGGGACAACCGCCGCGATCTTCTTTTTGCCCTGGCGGAACTCAACTATTTTACGGCAAAATACACCTTAAGGGACCTGGACGACAGCCCGCTGCCCCAAAACAGACAATACTATCTTTCCGCCGCCATCTACGCCTATTTCTACCTTCTGGACGAGACCCGAAACAAACCCGCGAACCCCTATAACCGGCTTTACCGCCTGGCATGCGATCTTTACAACATTTCCCTTGCCGAGGCCTTGAGCGATGGTAAAAAGAGATTGGTGTTTCGTGGCGGCACCCGCAATCTCCCTTTTGGAGAAATCGACCTGACCCTCAAGGCGGATCGTTTTCCCGTCAAACTGGACCGTTTTGAAAAAATCGTTGCCGCGGACCGTTTGGATATTCACGGATTAAGCAAACGAAACCGGGATTCAGGCCTGGGGGTTCCCTTTATAGCGGTGGGGAAAAAGACCGCCGACCTCCCCATCCGGCGCAGCTCTCCGGGAACCCTGTTCATGCGCGTTCAAGGAGATATCAAAACCCTTGAAGCCGGGAACATGAAAGGGGATCTCGATCTGTATGCCCCTTTTGACCGGACCCATGTGGAAATCGACGGTAAGAGGATCCCCCTTGAAAGTGATTTGAGCGCCCAACTGGCCTATAACCTCAACCAGCCGGTCATCTGGCAATTGGACATCGGAGCCTTCTTCCTGGGCAAAAGCCCCATTCCAACCGGGCTTTACTTTACCAAGCCCTTCAATCCCAATCAGATCCCCGTGGTATTCGTTCACGGTACCGCCAGCAGCCCGGTGTGGTGGGCCGAAATGGCCAACACCCTCACATCCGACCCCATGCTTCGAAAACATTGTCAGTTCTGGTTCTATTTTTACGACAGCGGCAAGGCCGTCAGTTTCTCGGCACAACAGTTTCGAAACACCTTGACCCGGACGGTGAATGATCTGGATCCCGGCCATCAAAACCATTGCTTACGAAGCATGGTCATCATCGGTCACAGCCAGGGAGGTCTGCTGACGAAAATGACGGCCACTGATACCGGTGAAAGGATCATCAAGAGCGTGACCGGAAAAAGATTGGAGGAACTCAATCTAACCCCGGAACAGCAGGAACTGGTCCGTAAAAAAGCGATATTCAAAGCGCTCCCATTCGTAAAGCGGGTGGTTTTCATCTCCACGCCCCACCGGGGGAGTTTTCTGGCCGGCGACGTGGTTCGCAACCTGGTCCGCCGGCTCGTCATGCTTCCGGTGGACGTTATGAAACAAACGGTCCTCCTTGGTAAGGCCCTGGCGGCAGCGGAACTGCCGGAAGAATGGCGGGTCGGGGAAATCCGCACCAGCATTGACAGCATGAGCCCCAAGAATCCCGCTCTTCTGGCCCTCGCCGAAATCCCTCTGGCCCCGGGTGTGAAAGGGCACTCCATCATCGCGGTTCAGGGGGAGGGAAATCCGGCTGATTTAAATGACGGCGTCGTGGAATACAAGAGCGCCCACGTGGATTATGTGATATCCGAATTCATCGTTCAGAGCGGTCATTCCTGCCAGGGTCATCCGCTCACCATTGAAGAGGTGCGCCGCATCCTTCTGTTGCACCTGGATTCTGAAAAAAGCGATACCAAAGCGGTAACGGGCTGCGGCAAATAGCGGCCGGACAGATGTAGGCCCCCGTCAAAGAAAGAAGCCCACGACATATTTGCCCGCCGTCAGCATGATGATTCCCGCAAGCATCCATTTGATGGCCCCTGCCGGAACGAATTTTTGACATCGGGCCCCCAGGTACATGCCCGCCATGCCCCCCAGTCCGAACAAAATACCCAGCAGCCAGTCCGGCGCCACCGACATGTCCGGATAGAACGGTGCCAGCAGTTGATAGAAAGCAACACCCGCCACCGATGTGACAAAGGTTCCCATGAGGGCCGCACCGGCCACGGTGTAAACGGGCAATTTAAAAAAGGCCACAAAGAACGGGGCAATGATGGCGCCGCCGCCGATCCCGTATATCCCCCCTATAACGCCCACAATGAGGCTTAAGGCAAAAATCCCCCAGAAGGATACGCTGAACACTTCACCGTAAAAGGAGTATTTTAGCTGCCTGAGGCTAAACTGAATGATTTTTACCGACGGGGCGGTTGACTGCTCATTGGGATTACCACGCGCTTTGCCGTTTTTGTGGGAGCGTACCAATGCCTGAAACCGCTCCTCGGAGAGTCCTTTTTCATTCCCCCCCTTCTTTTTCAGCAAATCGAGAACCATCTTGCCGCCCACCCACAGCAAGACCCCGCCCGCGAACAATTTAAAGGCTTTGGGATCGGGCAGATAGGTAATCCGCACGAAGGCGCCCACGAAAACCCCCGGCAGGGTTCCGGCCACAACCACCCAGGTAAGGGGCCACACCATCCTCCCTTCCCTGCAATAGCGGTAGACGCCGCTCGGGATGGCAACGATGTTGTACAGCTGGTTGGTGGCGCTCACGGACGGATTTGTGTAGCCCATGAATGACATTTGAAAAGGCAACAATAGGAACGCGCCGGATACGCCGCCCATGGATGTGAACAAGGATATGGCGAAAGCTACCAGCGGGGGAACCCAGATGGAGATTTCCACGCCGGCCGTCTGGAAATACAATGAAGCCCCCTTGGGAAGATTTGCGGCGTGCGCAATCAGAGAGTTGTCTCTATTATGGTTTTGTGGTGAAATGGTTGTCAAGTCCATTTCGACGCCAGGTATTTCCAGAAATGAATTGACCCAACAACATCATACCGGCTAGATTCTTGTGGTGCGGGGAATTTAAAGCCAGCGGAGCGAAACAATGTTCAAGAGCAAAATAATCGAAATTCTTGAAAAAACCAAAGTTTTTAAAGGAATGACCAGGGAAGAGCTCAAGACCATTTCGAAACATTGTGAAAAAATTGGATTTGAAAAGGGAGATGTTCTGATCGGCATCGATCAGGAACCGCCCGGTTTTTTCATTCTCATCAATGGGCGGTTGAAAGTCGTGCTCCCCCGGCGAATCGCCGGCAGGAAGGAAAAGAGAGCCAGTATGATCAACCTGAATGTGCTGAATAAAGGGGATTGTTTCGGCGAGTACTCTCTTATTGAAAAAACCCGCACTTCCGCCTCGGTGATTGCCGTGGAAGCGGGAGATGTCCTCAAAGTCCCGAGAAAGGGTTTTGACCAAATCCTGGCCAATGACAGAATGGCCAGGATCATCTACCAAAATATTCTCCATGTTCTGATCAAGCGCTTAAGAGAAAAAGAGAGCGAACTGGACCTGGTGTTGCTTGCGTCTTAAAACCGCCCATGATCAAGAAATACCTGAAATTAAGAGCGGAAGTCACCGAGGCTTCCATGGCCCGTGAAACCCGGCAGTTGATACGCCTTGAAGTGATGATCGATGTGCTGTTTGCATTGATGATCTATAAACTCTTTGCGTTCATGCCCAATCCGGATGTGGACCGGTTCGGGACGGAGGAAGTTCTGCGGGTCCTATCTGAAAGCTATTTGAATTACGGTGTTATCATCATCGGTCTGGTGCTGGTCATCCTCTATTGGGGGATGAACAACCTCCAGTTCGGCAATCTCAAAAGAACCGACGGCTGGCATGCCACTCTTTCGATTCTTCAGGTTTTCACGCTAATGCTCTATACCTATTTCGTCCGATTGGATATTCAGTTTGGAAACCATGTCATACTGATGCAATTGCAGAGCCTGTTCCTTGCCGTTGCCGGGGCCTTTGCCGTGGGAAGCTGGCACTATGCCATCAAAAATGGATTGGTGAGCGATGATCCCACGGACATGGAAAAGGACAGAATGTATATCAAACTGTCAAATGAACCCATCGTTTCGCTCTTGACCCTTCCCCTGGCCTGGCTGGGCCCCCTTGTCTGGACCCTGGGGTGGCTGCTGCTCCTGCCAGTGGGCTATATCTCCAGGATCATCCAGCAAAACATGAAAGCCCGAAATGAAGAGACATCCGGCCAGAGCAATCCCTGAAACCAGCCTTTCCCCCTCAGCCAGGACACCTCTCATCACCTTTTAATTGGCCGCCATCGATTTTCTATTGACAGATAGTTGCTTTGGTGAAAATACTCTCGGAGAATGACTATCCATTGGTAACCGTCGTCGCAATTGCATCTTGGACGATAGACACAGTCATTTGAGGAGAATCCCATGATCCGGAGAACCAAGGACACACCGAAAAAAGGAACATTTGCAGGGGGTCGACCGACACCCTTCCCCGTCTGGATGGTCTATGCGTCCCTATTCCTGCTGGCAATGGTTTTGGGTCTTTATGGCATGCCCAAGAGCGCGGGCGCCGTGTCCTCATTTGACGATGCGGCCATGAAAAGGGTCCTTCAACCGTGGAAAGGGGATCTGAACGGCATGATAGAGCGCCGCCTCATCAGGGTGCTCGTTGTTTACAACAAAACCGACTTTTTTCTGGATGGCCCTCACAGTCGCGGATTTGCCTATGAAATATTCCATAAATTTGAAACCTTTCTCTATGATAGCCTCAAAGCGAAGAAAGCCACACAAAAACATCTCCGAATCAAGATCGTTTTCGTTCCTGTGGCCCGGGACCAGCTCATTCCCTATTTGAACGAAGGGTTGGGAGATATCGCAGCCGGCAACCTGACCATCACACCGCAACGCCTGGAACAGGTGGATTTTGCGGCCCCCTATTACTCAGACGCCAAAGAGCTTTTGGTGACCGACCCCAAGGCACCGCCCGTCAGAAGCGTCATGGATCTGTCGGGAAAAACGGTGTACGTGCGGAAATCCTCCAACTATTTTGAGAGCCTGACCCGACTCAACAAAAAGCTTTCGGATAACGGCAAGGCCCCCGTGACAATTGAACCGGCCGACGAGAATCTGGAAACCGAGGACATCCTGGAGATGGTCAATGCCGAACTGATCCCCATCACGCTGGCGGACAATTATCTGGTCGATTTCTGGTCCCGGATTTTCAAGAACATCCGGGTTCACCAAAACATCAGCCTCGGAAGCAAGCAGAAGATCGCCTGGGCCATTCGAAAAAACAGCCCCCAATTAAAGGAGGTTCTGGACCGTTTCGTAAAGAAGATCAGAATCGGAACATTGTTGGGCAATATCATGGCCAAACGGTATTACGAGAGCACCAAATGGGCCCGGAATGCTTTCAGTCCTGAAGATGTTAAACGTTTCAACCAGACCATCGCGCTATTCCGAAAATACGCGGGCAAATACGACTTTGATTATGCCATGATTACGGCCCTTGCCTACCAGGAATCCCGCCTGGACCAGAGTCTCAAGAGCAATCGGGGAGCCGTGGGAGTCATGCAGATCCTCCCCAAAACAGCCGCCGGAGACCCCGTTAACATCAATGACGTCCACAAGCTTGAAAGCAATATCCACGCAGGCGTCAAATACCTCCATTTCCTTTACAACCGCTATTACAGGGACGCCCCCATGGACCCATTGAACAAGATGCTTTTCACCTTCGCATCTTATAATGCCGGGCCGGCCCGCGTGACGGCCTTGCGAAAACGTACCAAGGAAATGGGCTTGAATCCCGATCTGTGGTTCAATAACGTGGAAGTGGCCGCCGCCAGGGTCATCGGCCGGGAGACCGTTCAGTACGTGAGCAACATTTTCAAATACTATATTGTCTACAAACGGATGGCCTCAAAAATGGACAAAAGGGAGCAGATCAGAAAAGGGGAACTCAATAAATAGGAAATTTAATACTCAATCCCCTTTCTGGCCCTCATCCCCCCGTAGTAAGGATGCTTTACCTGGACCAGTTCAGTGACGTAATCAGCGGTTTCGATCAGATCCGAACGGGCGTCTCTGCCGGTCATCACCAGTTCCACATGGCCTCTGCAACATTCAATCAGGTGCAGCAACTGCCGTTTGTCAAGCAGATCGAAGATCAGTGTATCCAGGATCTCGTCGCAGATTAAAAGTTGGCTCTCTTTGACGGCGGACAATGCAAACTGGTAAGCATCTTGGGCATGCTGGTGATGTACGGGACGGGTCCCACCCGGTGTTATGAAAGGATGTTTGCCAGGACACCAATATCGGATATTCCGAATGTTTTCGAGGATGCCGACTTCAGCGGATGTTCCGGATTTAAGAAATTGAACGAAACTGACCAGGGCCCCTTTCCCCGCGGCCCTGACCGCAAGTCCAATGGCACGGGTGGTCTTACCCACCCCCTGTCCGTAATAGATATGGACCAGACCGAAACCTTTGTCCTCAACGATCCCCGACCTTTCTTGCGAATAATAGATGGTGACAATCCTCTGAAATCAAAACGCTCCGGTATTGAGGGTTGCCTCATAACCCGCCGTCAAGGCCCTACACAGCTTTTCGGGCCCGCTGTCCGCCGCCGTTTCAAGACCCCTTTCCAGCAGAAAAAACCGTTCAATCAAATCAATCATCGCTTTGAGTTTCCCGAGATAAATCTGTGCGGCTTCCCCACCCGAGGCAGAGGCCTCCGAAATGGCCTCGATGGCAAAACGGGCGCTTTTAAAAGCCGTACCTATCCCTTCAAAAGTGATGGGAAAAAGAAGACCGGCGGCATCTCCGATTAATAGGGCATTTCCACGGGCCGGACGAAAATCTCCGGAAATCAACGCTTTGTGGAGTTGCGGCACCATACAGCCATCCCTCCACAACGGTTTGCGGTCGCTCGGCCAACCGTATGGCGCCAGCACCCCGGATATGTCATGCCGGAGTTCTTTCAGCCCGCTCCCTTCAACAAGAACCGCATCTCCTTTGAAATTGACATTGAATCGGGGTCGAGGGCGGGACCTTGGAAAAAACCAGTGAAGGTACCCGCGATCCATGTCCAGGGGGCCTTCATAGCATTCCCTGATCGGTATGGAATATCGAACCTTGCGTTTTGGAAACAATGACTTCCTGACAACCGATCCGGCCCCATCTGCTCCGACAACATGAGTTGCGGTGACAATCTGCCGCGTTTTCCCCTTTTCCAAACGGACGGTACATGGACCATCGGACACTGAAACTCCCGTCACCTTGACACCGTCCCACAGGATAGCGCCTTTTTCCAGGGCCTTACCGGTCAACCAGAAATCCAGATCCTTTCTCCAGGAGAGCAATGTCCGCCATTCCAATGTTTCTTCGGCAACACCTGGTACGTGGAACTTCTGTCCCGATAAAACTCGGGGCGGTGCCAGTATTTCAGCCGGGATATCACCAAATTCCAATCGGATGGCGTCCATGGCCCAGGGGCCCGCAACCATGCCGGAGCAGACTTTGTCACGTGGCAATTGCTTCTTTTCAAGTATCAGGGTCTTTAATCCCAGTTCAACGCTTTTCTTGGCGGCCAGAGAGCCTCCCGGCCCGGCGCCAACAACCACAACGTCCCACATGAATCACCTCCGGGGCATCCTAAAATATGCGAAGAAGCAATGGTTCTGAGCTGGCGGAAATCTGGTACGATTTCAGCACGGGCTCTCCATCAATCATTTCCTTGAATTTCGAGAGGTTAATTTCATATTCACCGCTATTTTCATAGGCGGCAACGTCCTCTTTGGTATCCCAGGCGGTCACCGCGATCCCCTCTCCCGCATTGTCCATGGATTCCAAGAGATGGACAAAACGAAGACCATCTCGACCTTTGTGCGCTGGGATAACTTCGTCGTTATAGAGTTTTCGAGCAGCCTCTTTTTTTTCCGGCCTAAGATTGATGGTCCTGTAAAAAGTAAAACCGATTTAACCATTTGAAATACTTGCGAATAAAATCGCTTTTGCCTTGATTTTCGACTTACATTTTGCTATAGAAATAAGCCAATTGTTGACCAATTATAG
>JANQDY010000005.1 GCA_028278625.1 Thermodesulfobacteriota bacterium | reverse complement strand
GCGTCTTTGGAATCTATTTCGCTTTTACATCCAAATTACAAGAGCGGTGGCTCTATGTCATTTAAATATCTTGGGTTGCGGGCGTAGCCCGCCTTAGTTATATTTCTTTCTGTTCTTCAAACTCGCCCTGAACTGCCCCCAGAAATCCTCCGTGGTCTCCTTGCTCATGGCGCCCCATCTTTTTTCAAAATATGTTGTGGGGAGCTTTTTCTGCCAGGGTCCCCAGGGATCTTTCCCCTTTTCCAAGGCCCCCAGGACTTCATTCAGGAAAAAGGCGATGTTGGCCATTTCCTCTTTGGGCAAGTATGAATCGGCACCCTCCTTCACGGATCTCAGCAGATTGCCGGGGGTAAACGCATGAGCGGTCAGCATGACGGCGGGGACACCTTTTTTATTGGCAATCTCCAAAAGACCGTAGCCGTCCACCCCCATAATATCCAGGATGGCCAGGTCAAAGTGTTGTGATTCAAACAGGCTTTTTGCCTCTTCAAAGGTTCTGGCCGTGACCACTTCACACATTTCCAGCAGTTCTTCGAGGACCTGCAGTACGTCTATTTCATCATCGACAATGAGGATTCTTTTCCCATCCAGCAGGGTGTAATCCGACATAACGTTTGCTCCTAACTCCAATTCTCAGATTTGCTCAGGCGTTTCGAACACCAGAAGGAGCGCCCCACAGCACACCGCTTCATAAAGCACCATGCAAAATCGTGTGAGCGCTCTAACCGGGAATCTTGATCCGTTTCATGGCCTGGTCCATCAACAGCTGATATCCGGTTTTCTTACCGATCAAGGGCGCTTTCTTGCGTTGGCTCCAAACGGTCTCAGGACGCGCCTGCACTATAAATACATTTTCAGGAAAAGAAAAGTCCTGATCGATGGCCCACTCAATATCCATTGCACGGCCATAGTGCTTTTCGATGCTTTTGGCAACCTCCACCAATTTTCGAATTTCCGTGTCCTTAAGGCAGCAGCTGTTCCGCAGATCCTCCGCCACATCCACGTCTTTCACTTCCCCGCCCTCCGGGTCATGGACGCACATGATATGTTTCATGGATATGGTTTTCTCGTTGATCTCTTTGGTCACCTTGTCCACGATAAACTTGTCCGGATTGACTGAACCGGAAACAACGGTCTCTCCCAATCCCCAGCTCCCTTCGATCAGCACCTTTGACGGATCCCCGTTGGTGGGATTCAAGGTAAACATGACCCCCGCGGCCCTTGAATTCACCATTTTTTGAACGCCCACGCTAATGAGAACCTTTTCGTGGGGAAAATCGTTCTTGTTTCGATAATCGATGGCACGCGACGTGAAAAGACTGGCCCAACAGCGGCGAACACTCTCAATCACGTGGTCTTTTCCAACCACCCAGAGATAGGTATCCTGTTGTCCGGCAAAACTGGCATTGGGGAGATCTTCGGCCGTAGCGCTGGACCGAACAGCCACGGGCACATTTGCCATATGACATTTCTCACAAAGGGCGCCATACCCTTCTCGAATCGCGGCTTTAACGTCATCGTTCATGACTGTTTCAATGATGATCCCCCGAATCTCCTCGCTCGCCTCATCCAGGGAGCGCACATCATCCCGCTCCATCTTCGAAAGGATCGAAAGGATCCTATCATTAATCCCCGTTTCCGTGATGAAACTCAGGTAGCTGTCGGTCGTGACTGCAAACCCGGGCGGTACCCTGACATTGGATTTGATCATCTCGCCCAAGCTGGCGTTCTTTCCTCCCACCGTCGGCAGAGAGGTCTTGTCAAGTGCTTCGAAATCGAGAATATAGTCCATCTGTTACTCCATGGCGGATTGGTTTTCCCCTTCCTCCTTACGGTGATCCGGGAGGAAGGGGTTAAAAGACAGGCAGTTACTGAAATGATCAGGCTCTTTCCAGAATGGTGACCACGCCCGTATCCCCATCGACCCGGATGGTATCGCCGGTTTTAATGGCGGATGTGGAGATGCCGGTTCCCGTTACCGCGGGAACACTGTATTCCCTGCAGACGATGGCCGCGTGACTGGTCAATCCACCGATATCGGTGACAGCCGCCTTGATTTTCGTAAACACCGGCGCCCATGAAGGATTGGTGGTGGGACATACCATGATTTCTCCGGCCTCAAGCTCAATCACCTGCTTGAGAAGCTTGAGAACCCTGGCCTTCCCTTCCACGACGCCTGCCGAAGACGCAAAGCCTTTGACTTCGGAAACATCCTCTGCCTGGACGCCTCCTTCCCCCATTCCCTTGAGCCATTCCTTGACTTTGTCGGTGGTGATTCCCCAGAGCATGATGGTAAAGGGTTCCGCCACCTCTTCCGGCGGCACGCCGAGGGCCGGCGAGGCGCTCCATTCGCCGGCGGCCTCAAGGATCCCTCTTCTCTTCTTGGCTTTGGCCTTGTAGTAGTCACCCCGGTTGGGTATGCCCACACCCAGGGCCCATGCGGTTGAAACCTCGGTCAGTATTTCAGGAATTTCATACCGGTTGAACATGTAAATGTCGTCCGGTTTTTCGATCATGCCGTTATCAACCAGGAGATTTCCGAACTCCCTGATCTTGGAAAACCAGATGGTATGAAACCAGTGTTCCACCCAGAAAAGATGGTCTTCAGCGTACCGGTAGATGGTACGGATGGTCTTGTAGGCGCCGTCAAATGCTTCCCGGTCCTCGTCGCTCTGGATCAGACTGCGGTATTCCTCGACGACTTTGTCTCTTTCCTTTTCAACATCATCCAGAGACCGTTCAATGGTTTCGCCGGTTTCCAGTCGCTCCACATAGCTCTTGATGTAACCGTAGGGAATCTCCAGCTGATTGATCCAGCTTCCCTCATAGTGGAACCACCCGCTTCCGCAGGAGACGAAGAACCACGGATCTTTGGACTTTTCGAATTCCTCAAGCCACTGCCTGCCGTCGGGCGTCTGGTTCAGCTCGGCCACCTTGTCATCCACCGACGCGTCCTTCTTGAGGGTATCGGCCACGCCCCGCATGGAGACCGCCAATCTGGACAGTCGGCACAACTCCTCCTCGGGTCTGAACATGGAGACATAGGCCCCCGCCACCATTTTCCCAATGGTGCTTTCGCTGATCCCGGGAAAGAGCTTTCGGGTCACATCGCCGAACATGAGATAGGCCAGATAGGTCAGATTCAGCATTTCGAAATGGTACTGCCATCCCTTGAACATCATATTCACGATCCTGTCGAAGGATTCAATGAGATCGTAAGATGCGTAGCACCCTTTGGGTGCGGGCAGGACCTCCTCTTCAGGCACAAATTTCGGCAGCTCTTTCGGGATTTCCAGGTCTTTCATCTCCTGACCCAGGGCCTTGAACTTGGTGATCCATTTATCCCACAGCTCATCGTAATGCTCGAAAACATAGAAAACCCTTTTTTCGAAATGAGCGGCCTTTTCTCCGATCACCTCGTCGGGCGGGGGGGCGACGGCACAGATATAGAGATAGCAACCAACCACCCGTTGGGCGATGCCCTGTGCCGGCGGTATGCAGAAGACCCGGGTGGTGTACTGTGAAAGGGCGATCTGCCATGCCTCCTGAAACAGTAGATCCAGTGGCGGAAGAGGATCCGGCGCATGAATCTTGTCCTGATACCAGAACTGCTGCTTTTCCCAGTCGGCCCTGTCTTTGCTGAAGAGATGGTGGGACGGGTACATTTCCTCCCATCCTTCGAGCTCCGGCGGCACCTGAAATTCGTGAGGATCCGGAAACCTTCCTGCTTTTTCGTCTGCCATTTTTCGCCTCCCTGTTCTTTAAAGTTATCGGTTAATTGAAACCAGCGCAGCCAACACAAAAAATGCCTGAATCGCCAAAGAACCAGTGTGTCATCGAAATTGGTTGAACGGTTTTGGAACAAAAGAGAATACGGGAAAATCAGCCAGAAGTACTCAACAGTGTCATCTCGCTGGAAAGGAATGTGCTATCCCATGAAAAACGGTTATACTGACAATCTGCCAAACGGAAAGCATTCAATATGCCTGCAAAAATGGTCTCCCATTTAATGCCAACTGTCAAATCCTTTTTTCTTATGGTATTAATAAATTTTGCTTATGGAGACGATGAATGAGATTCCCGGGCAGGGTCACCAAAGAACTTTGGGTTAGAGAACAAGGGGAGAAACAGTGAATGAACACAAAAAGTCTTTTTGAGACCGGTCACGGCAACAGGGCATTTTTGGTTTTTCTCATTTGTCTCGCCGTCATGGTGGGAGCCGTTGTAACGGCGGCTTTGATTCAAACCGATTTCGGACGTCTGGTGGTTAAGAATGTCACCTACAGAAATTTTAATGACATTCCCGTTCGCGCCAAACTTCTGGTACCATTAAGCGCCACACCTGAAAATCCGGTGCCTGGAATCGTATACATACACGGATACCAGAACAATCGGGAAACCGGCGACGCCTACTGTATCGAACTGGCAAAAAGAGGGTTTGCCGTACTCAACATTGATGCCATCGGGAGGGGAAATTCAGGGATTCCCAACGATCCAAAGGACCCGGACTTCGACGCAACCTTCGGCGGATTCAGTTCATTGAGATATCTGATGGATCTACCCTTTGTGAAGCCCGATTCCGTGGGTATGATGGGACACAGTCTGGGGGCGGAAATGGCCTACAACGTGGCGCTCAAGGAATCGGCCGTGAAAGCCCTGGTGATCACCGGTTTCGCCTACACATTGGATGCCTCGCCCACGCGTCCCAAGAACATGCTCATGATACTGGGACGTTATGATGAGTTCCGGAAACGGATGACCGGCACCCGGCATTTTGAAGCGGAGTGGATGGGCACGCCCCAAACCATGAAGGCTTTCCCGGTGACGCACCCGGAATACGGCAAGACCTATGGAGATTTCAGCGAGGGAACGGCACGGCGGGTCTTCGTGCCCAATACCATCCACATCCAGGAATCCCACAGCGGCCCGGCCATCGCCGAGGCCCTTGATTGGATGAGAGCGGCTCTTCATCCTCCCAAGGGATACTGGATTGATCCCACCCGGCAGACGTGGCAGATCAAGGAATGGGCAACATTGGTGGCGATGCTTTCCTGCTTTGCATCGTTACTCCCACTCGGACTGATGCTGCTCAGAAGCCGGTTTTTCAGCCCCGCACGGAGCCCCGTCAAAAGCGTCTACGCCTGCTCGGGGAAAACCTGTCTTTTGTACGCGGGCCTAAACGGCGTGCTCATGTGGCTCTTTCTTCCCTTGATCCTTCTCCTTTTTGCCCTTCACATCTACTTGGTGCCCATTGACACCCTCTTTCCCATGATGATGGTCAACGGCATTGTCTGGTGGTTTTTCTGGATCAATATCATGGGATTTTTTATGTTCCGACGCTGGTTCAGGAAACGGGCGGCGAAAAACGGGTTCACGCTGGCGGACTTCGGTATCTCTTATGAGAAGAACGGTTTTTCATTGAATTGGCAGGCCATCCGGAAAACAATCCTCCTGGCGGCCATCCTGTTTTTATTTGCCTATTTCAGTGAGCATGTCCTGGAACGGATCTTTGTGGTGGATTTCAGGTTCATCTTTCCCTTTGCCAGCGATCTCACCCCTTACCGGGCCCTTTTGTGCCTCGTCTATTTTCCTTTCATTCTGGTGGGATTCATCATGACGGGGATCTTCCTGCACGGCCAACTGAGAAGGCCGGAAAAGAAGACCTGGTTTGGAACTTTCATCGTCTGGTCCTTCACCAATACCGCTTCACTGGTCGTACCGCTGATCCTGTTTCTGCTGATTCAGTACATCCCGTTGTTCGCAACAGGGTTCATTCCCCTTGTGGGACCGGGAGGGATGTTTGTGTCATTTGTGATCAACATTTTTCACATTATCGGCGTTCTGGTCATGGTAACACCCATCTCAACCTGGTTTTTTCAGCTCACCGGCAAGGTCTACCTGGGAGCGATGCTGAACGCTGCCCTGGTAACATGGATGTTTGTCTCCTCGCAGGTGATTGCACCCATACCGATTTGATGGGTTCGGGGTCCCGTAAAAAGGAACGGCTCCCGCCTGCGTGAACACGGGGACCGTGAAAAACCCTTTCGTGTCCCTTGTCACGCCGCTTCAGAGAAGCGAGGGGGGGCCCAGGTCTTTCGGGCCTTTAAGGCCAAGCGTCTCACCCGAGTGATGTCATCGTCGCTAAAGACGCCGTTAACCCCTGAAATGGCCGCCAGTTTCATCCCGTGCTTGAGACCCATCTTGTAGATTTCGCGAACCTTTTCCCACTCAATGTCCCTGCCGATGGTGAAGACCTCGAAACGCCCCTCAAGGGCCAGCACAATGGTTTCCGCCAGACAGGCATAGGCAATCTTTGGCGGCAGACCGATGTTTTTCATCTCCGGATTGCCGGGCAGCTCGATTTCGCCGGACTCGATAACCAGTACATCGGGGCGTTTGGCCACATCCTCGGGAGAGAGATCCAGGGGCCTGGCAACGTCGGTAATGACACATCCCGGTTTCACCCGCATGATATCCAGGATTGCCTTGCCGGCACCGGAGGTGGCGGTCACAATGACGTCCATATGGGGCAGATAGCGATCGGGCCTGGTGGAGATGTGCAATTTTACGCCGGGCGTTTCCTTGAGGATGGACTCCCGTAGCGCCAGCAGCTTGGCCGTGTTGCGGCCCACCATATAGACGTTTTCAAAGGCTTTCGCAAGCAGCCGGCAGCATACCGAGCCGATGGCCCCGGTGGCACCGAACACCATGGTCTTCCCTTTGATGGGCTTCCCCTTTTCCACTTTGATGAGGCCCATTCGGCGCACGGCATCCGCCGCGGCCCAAAGGGCCCCCGAGGCACTGTAGCTGTTGCCGGTGGTAATGGGGATATCGGCTTTTTTGGCCACGGTCACGCCGGCATCCCCCACAACCTTTGTGAAAGCCCCAAGCCCCATGATCTGCGCTCCCAACCGCTTGGCCATCTTGGCGGCCTGTAGCAGCCGGTCATAGGTGAATTCCGGTTTGTGGGCCAGCATCTGCCTGGGTGTGCCGCCCACGGAAATGAGCCACCCTTCCGCTTCAACACCGGAGGGGGATTTGATGCCGGTCACCTTGGAATAGATGAAAGGCGGCGCGTAGGCGATGACTTTCTCAACGGCATCCATAAAAAGGGGCGGCGCAAACTGGCTGACCATATCGAGGGTCTTCTCTTTTTTCAGAAATTCCTGGGAAAGGGGGTGAATCACAAAGGCGAAACGGTTGACCCGCTTAGGCGTCCCGGCAGGATAGACCACCCGGGGGGCCATGTTCTGATCACAGATGATCTCAAGCAAATCATCGTCAATGATCTGGTCCTGTTTCTTGCCAAGGGCCGCCAGCATCATGGCTTCCAGAACATTGAGCCCCACCACCTTTTCAAGGACTTTGGGAGCGGTATCAATGATGACATCCACACCCCTCTCCCGAAGGAAAGTGACACGGTCATCATAGGCACAGGAAGTGATGACGATCTTGCCCCCCAGTTCTTCCAGGGTTGCATGCTCCAGGTACCGGTAGAAATCGTAGTGGGGTACCACCACCACCTGAGCCTGCTGCAGGGCCTTTCGGATGAGGTGGACGTTGAAAAGACGCGCGGGCATGAAATTGGCGGAAAATTTTTTGCTGGGCAACCATTTGAGGATCTCGTGAACACCGCTGGCATAGAGTTCCAGATCTTTCACGGATTTGATGAATTTGCTGATGCCGTTCTCCAGAACCGGGTCCGCAAACACCAGATTGTCCGTGAACTCGTTCAACACCCTGGCGATTTTGTGGTTGGCCAGGCCTGAAAAGAAGAATACCCGGGAATTATCAAAATAGTTGCCAAAAACGAACTCCACGTGCCGTATGGACCATTCGTGCACAACACTTCGAAGGGCACTTCCCATGGTCACCGGTGTATTGACCCGATCGCTCAGGGCCCTGATCTTTTCCGCCCGGCGTTCAAGAACATGCTTGGGCCCGATGGCGTTGGGAAACCGCATGCTGCCCAGACCGATGGCATCGGCTTTTCCATCCCATTCCAACAGCAGACCCAGCATGTCTTCGAGATCACCGTCGGTTCCCAATCGTCTGATGGAAAACTCATGACCCAAGAATTCCGTGTCCAGCTCGTAATCGGCCGCCCTTGGGCCGAGGCTGATACTGACAACCGTTTTCACATTGCCCTCCCTTTTCTATCGTCCGCTCAGTTCTTTCAGAATATCCGACAGATCACGGGTGTCCCGTTGGGGAGCCTCCGGCTGGTGGGTACTGCAGTACCGGGAATGTTTGAGCGGCCGTCTACGGCACTGTTTTCCGTCCCGGGTCACCCCCTGGCATCTTGCCGGATCCGTGTCCATGACCAGGCTTTCCGTCGGTTCACTTGGGTCTTCGCCACTTGGACCCTGTGCTTCTTGTCCATCCTTTTGGGAAATCCCTTTGTGAATATTGCAGTATTCTGACCCGCGAACCGCCCGCTTTTTACACTGGGCGCCTTCCCGGGTCAGGGCCTTGCAGCGCATTTCCTGGTAGGTATCGTGCAACACCAGGGGCGTTTCCTCGATTTCACCTGATTCCACCAGGTTCATCAGGTGTGCCAGCTCATCTTCAAATCCCTCAAGGAGCGCCTCACCGTCGGGCATCAGTCCCTCATCGGTGGCAATCCCCACACACACATTACCGTTGTAGCTCAAGATACTGACGCCCAGTCCCACGTCCCCGGCCCTGGGAACCCAGAACATGATATTCTTGATCTTGCTCCCTGCAAAATAGAGGGGCTCGCGGGGTCCGGGCACATTTGTCAGTATGCCCGATGCCTTGTTGCTGAAGTAACGGGCCAGTCTTTTGGCGATTTTGGGCGGCATGAAACCAACGGTGGAGAGGAGGCCGAAGTTGACCATGGCATCCGGCGCCTTTTTGAGATCATCCATCCGCCGCTTCACTTCATTTAATCGCAGTACCGCATCCTCAATATAGACGGGCAGCGTCAGAAAGATGAGGCTGAATTTGTTCCCCAGTTCCACTTCCGTCCCCGGCTTTCTGATGTTTATGGGGACCAGCACGTTTAAGTCCAGGGTATTGACCGGGTAATTTCTGCTTCTGAGATAACGGCGCATGGCGCCCGTGACCGTTGAAATAAGCACATCATTGATGGTGGCACCTTTGAAGGAACGGCCCACGGCCTTGACCTTGCCCAGAGGGATGGGATCGGTCCAGGCCGCGTTTTTCCGCGTCCCCAGTCTCCCCTTGAAGGCCGTTTTGGGGTCCGGCGGCATGAACAGCAGTTTCGTCAAAACCCCGCTCACATCCGCGGAAACGTGTCCCCCTTTCCTGGCGGTTTCCATGAGACGATCCAGATCCAGAACAGATCCTTTCAGTTCTTCCCTAACTTTCTCTCCAAGCTTCTGAACCGTATCCCTGGCCTTCTGGACCCCTCGAATCACGCCGGCCATGGGCCACCCGAAATCAAAGGAAGAGACCTTTTTCCGTTTTTTCGGCAGGTCTTCAGGCCAGGCGGCATTTGCTTCGCTGTCAGCCGCCGCCAATAGCACATAAATGAGTGCGATACCATCGGCAATGCAGTGATGAATTCGAAACAGGACAACGGACCCATTGCCGAAGTTTTCGATGAGATGCACCTGCCAGAGAGGCTTGTAAGGGTCTAACGGCGCCGCCATCATATCGCTCACCATCTCCTGAAGCTCCGTCTTTCCTCCCGGAGAAGGGAGTGCCACACGGTGAATGTGAGACCGGATGTCGAAATGCCGGTCCATTTCCCAGGTGGGCGTCCCCACCCCTGAAACGGGTCTTATCACCCGCTTCCTGAACCGCGGAAATGAGGAGACACGGGACTCAATGGTCGCCCGCAGCCGTTTGAAATCGATCCGATCCTCAAACTCCATGAATGCGGTAATCATCATCAGGTTGGTGGGATCATCCATACACAGCCAGAAATTGTCAGCATTTGTCATGGATTGGCTCATGGTCTGATACCTTTTCTTCTACACCGGAAATTTGCGCTTCCGACTATTTGTCAGCCTTCAACAATCGGTCCACCAGCCCAATGTAGGACTGCATGGCCCCATCCTTCTGGGTCCCCTTCAATTTGGCCCAGGCGTCATATTTGGCGCGTCCCACCATATCCATGAAACCGGGACGCTTTCCCGTCACATCACCGTTTTTGGCCTGTTTGTGATACGCATATAATTCCAGAAGGGTCTGATTATCGGGCCGTTTGGAGAGCTTCTTCACATCCACCGCGGCTTTTTCAAATTTCTTGGACAAGTCTGTCATGGCAGGTCCTCCCTATAATTGAAGAGTATGATGATGAAAGTTGCGACCAAATCGACAAACGGAAGTGATTCTGTGATGCTATTCTGTTTTCACTAGCATCAAAGCCCGTTTCTGTCAACACCGCTCAAACCAAAGAACGCCTGATTCTGAGACTGCTCGATTTTTCCACTCCCTCGGTATTGATGACGCGGCCCGCCCACGACTCCACCCACCGGGAAAGCCATACGCCGGTGGTGCTGGCCCAGACACCCAGCACCCCCAGAACGATCCAGGCTTTCCAATCCAGTCTTTGCAGACCGAAGAAATCGTTTACATCCGGACAATAGATGATGAACAACTGTACGACCGCCGCAAACACCAGGGAATAGACCAGCCAGGGATTCTGAAAGAGACGGATGGTATCAAAGGCCCGAATGATGTAAATGCGCGCGAAAGCATACACGACGATCCCTGTAAAAGCCATGGTCTGGGCGTATTCCAACCGTTCGGGCCCCGGAAGAGACGCGCCCAGGATGTAATAGCCCACCAGAAAAACGGCAAAATTTTCAATCCCCTTTTTAATGCCGATGAAGACGGTGGTCCAGGTGAGTCCCCGGTTCATTATCGGTTCATCATGCTTTCTGGGGCTTCGTTTCATCATGCCGGGATTGGGCGGGTCCACCCCCAATGCAACGGCGGGCCCCACATCGGTTAAGATGTTCACCCACAATACCATGATGGCGGTCAGCGGCTGCAGCCCCCAGATGACCCCGCAGAGCACTGTCAGCACCTCCCCCACATTGCAGGTCAAAAGATAGTTAACGAATTTCCGGATATTGTCAAAGATGCGCCGCCCCTCTTCGATGGCCGCCACGATGGTGGCGTAGTTGTCATCCAGAAGCACCAGGCCGGCCGCTTCTTTGGCCGCATCCGTTCCGCGGAGCCCCATGGCCACCCCCACATCCGCCTGTTTGAGAGCGGGAGCATCGTTTACACCGTCACCGGTCATGCTGGCAAAATGATGATTCCCCTGAATGGCTTTCAGGATCTCCAGTTTATTGGTGGGGGAAGCCCGTGCGATGATATCCATATCCCCCACACGCTCCTTCAGTTCCTGCTCCGACATGGCGTCCACATCCCGCCCGGTCACGGCATTCTCCCCCATTCCCAGTTGTATGGCAATGGCGGCGGCGGTAACAGGGTTATCTCCCGTGATCATGACCGGTCGGATTCCCGCCCCTTTTGCCACAGTAACCGCATCCCGAACCTCTTCCCGGGGTAGGTCGATCATGCCGGCGAATCCTAAGAAAGTGAGGTCTTTTTCAATGGCGTCATGATCCATCTCTTCGGTGATCTCCCGCTCCGCGGCCGCCAGAACGCGAAGGGCCTGTTGTTCCATCTCTTCCAGGGTTTCGGAAATGGCCTGCCGCAATTCAGCGGTCATGGTCTTAAACACGCCGTGGGAGTAACAGCGGTTGCATTGTTCAAGCACCATTTCAGGCGCCCCCTTGACCATGGCGATTTTCTTACCCGCCATTTCATGGACGGATGTCATCATTTTCCGGTCACTGCTGAAGGGTATCTCGTCCAGGCGCGGACACGCCTCCCTGAGGGACGGAACATCCAAGCCGGCTTTTTCCGCCGCCACCAACAGGGCTATTTCGGTGGGGTCCCCCAGATAGCCGGACTCGGAATCGGTCGATTTTCGCGCATCATTACACAGCACCATGCTTTTCAAGAGATAGTCGAGGCGCTCCCGTCCCACATGCCGGAACTGCACACTTCCATTTTTGGGATCGTATCCGATGCCGGTGACAAAATACGGGGCATGTCCCGGCGTGTACAGGGCTTGAACCGTCATTTCATTTCTCGTGAGCGTTCCGGTCTTATCGGTACAGACCACGTCAACGGACCCCAGGGATTCCACGATGGCCAATCGGCGTGCCAGCGCTTTTCGCACCGCCATCTGCTGAGCCCCAACCGCCAGGGTAAATGAGAGGACCATGGGAAGGCTCTCGGGAATGGCTGAAACACCCAGGCTGAGACAGAAAATGATAATGTCGGCCCCTTTCATCTGATGCTGCAGAAAAAGCAGGAGGGCCACCACCAGGACCATGCCGGAAATGACAAAGGTGATGTTCTTGGAAAGCTTCCCCACCTCCAGTTCAAAGGAAGTGGGCGGTGTTTCAGAATCCTGAAGGGCCTGTGCGATCTTTCCCAACTCGGTATCCATGCCTGTTTCCGTCACAAGGACCCTTCCGGTCCCCCGAACAACCGTCGTGCCCGCATAGACCATGTTATTCCGTTCCGCAAGCGGTGTGTCTTGGGAAAGCACGCCATCGGACTTTTCCACCGGCACCGACTCGCCGGTCAGCATGGCCTCATCTATGGAAAGGCCGTGTTCCTCCATGAGACGGCCGTCCGCCGGAACCTTCATCCCCTCTTCCAGGGGCACCATATCACCCGGCACGATCTCCGTTACATCCACTTCACGGATATCTCCGTCCCTTAAGACCTTGACGCTTTCGGCAATCAGGTGTTTGAGTGACTGCATTGCCCGGGTGGCCTTATACTCCTGCACAAAGGAAAGGGTCGTATTGATAATGAGAATGGCACAGATGAAGGCGGCATCGGCGAAGTTTCTGGCGATAAATGCCACGATCGCCGCGGCATAGAGCACATAATTGAAAAAGCTCATGAGCTGACGCGCCAGGATTTCCCAGGGGGATATTGGTTTGGCCTCATGAATCTTGTTGGGACCGAACCCTGCCAGGCGCTCACGGAATTCGGCATCCGTCAATCCGGAAGGCCTGGATTTCTTTTGCGCCAGGACATCTTCCCCCGCCATGGTGTGCCACAAACGCTCTTTTCCGGATTCCGGTTTCCTTGATTCCGCCATTTGTCCCTCCAAATTCAGGTGGCTCGACCTTGCACAGGTACTTGTCCTGTCCCCGCTTTCGCCATATTACTTCAATCAAGTGAGGCCGATCAATGAAGATATTTGATCCGCGGCCCAAATGCATCTATAATGCTGCTTCAAAAGCTCGGTGTGCTTTTAACATTCGATGGGTCTTTTTGTCATTTAACCCCGGCAGTCATCCGCTCATCCATGACGCATTTTCATTCAAAACTCTACAACTGGTACGGCCAAACCCTTTTCTGGGGACGTCTCCCCAACATTCAGGAGCATTCCCATCATGCGCTTCAAATAGAGATAGGTCTTGAAAGAGCCTTCAAGGTTTCCTATGGAAAACAGAATTTGACCTCCCGATTCACGATCATTCCGCCGGACGTGCCCCATCGAATAGACGATTGCGGGAGCCCGCAAGCCATCATCTATCTTGAACCGGAGTCCAGGACAGGCAAGCTTCTGAAAGAGAGATTTTTCGTAAATGGCCGAATTGAGGCCCTTGATGTTGAATTGGTGGATCCCTTCCTTGAAATGCTCCGGAGAATCGGAAAAGAGGACCGGTCATGTGGTTACGCCGGGAGGCTTGTGGATGACATCCTTCAATCGCTCATGGGAGATTGTTCCACCCGGGAAATCATGGATCAAAGAATCAAAAGTGTCATCGAGATCTGTAAGCAAACGCCTGAAAAAAAGATACCCTTGAAGGTCCTGGCCAACAGCATTCATCTTTCAGAGGGCCGTTTAAGGCATCTTTTCAAACAACAGGTGGGCATTCCCATACGGCGGTATTTGCTGTGGCTCAGGCTTTCGGATGCCCTTATGGAACTCTCCAAAGGCGGCACTTTTACGGATGCCGCCCATCATGCGGGGTTTTCAGATTCCGCACATCTCAGTCGCACCTACCGCAGGATGTATGGAAACTCTCTGTACGACCTTGCTCGAAATAGCCAGTTCATTCAAGCCATCCCCTGTTTTGAATGATACATTCTCCCCGGGTCGTCACAAAAAATGCGAAATCGGGGAGAGAAAAAATGGATACCGTATTGTTTGAACCTATTCATATCAGCGGTTTGGAACTGAAAAACAGATTTGTCCGGTCCGCCACTTTTGAAGGGATGGGGACCTTCGAAGGAAGGCCAACGGAGCGGTTGAAGGACCTCTATTTTCGTTTGGCCGAAGGAGGCGTGGGATTGATCGTAACGGGACTGGCACATGTGGACGGTTATAAGAATCTGCCCAATATTGAAGGATTACCGTTTCCTTTGGCCATGGATGATGATACCCATATCAACGACTGGACGGAAATCGTCGAAGGTGTTCATGAGCGAGGGGCGAAAATAGCCATGCAGTTGACCCATTTGGGCCGGCAGGATATCCCCCAGCTTCGGGAACCCATTGCGCCATCCGCGGTCCCGCTGGAAAAAAGCCATGTCATTCCCCGGGAGATGACCGTGGATGAAATCCATGAACTGGTTGACAAGTTCGCCCGTTCCTGTGGACGGGCCAAGGAAGCTGGATTTGATGCGGTTCAACTCCATGGCTGTCACGGATATCTGATCAGCAATTTCATTTCTCCCTACGCAAACAGGAGGTCCGACAAATATGGGGGGAGTACCGAGAATCGCACCCGGTTTGTGAGAGAAATTCTGGAAAAGGCCAAAGAACTTGCGGGACACGAATTTCCAATACTGATGAAGATGAATGGTGATGACTTTCTCTTCGGGGGGTTGGAAATCGAAGAGGCGGTCCGTGTGGCGCAAATCATTGTAGAGGCGGGAATTGACGCCGTTGAAATGTCCGGGGGGACCGATTCGGACAACCCTTCCCGCATATCGGTGCCGGGCATCCGTAAACCCGAGGACGAAGCCTATTTTAAATCCTTCGCAAGCAAACTGAAGCAGCAAATCGAGATTCCGGTTCTCCTGGTGGGGGGTAACCGATCCCACGGATCGGCATCAAAACTGGTTGCCAGCGGTATCACCGATCTCATTTCCATGTCCAGGCCCTTTATCCGGGAACCGCACCTCATCAAACGTTGGAAAGATGGGGACTTAAGAAAATCGAGATGCATTTCCTGCAACAGATGCAGGGAAAACCTCACGAAACATCCGCTTCAATGTTACGAAGAAATGCCCCTTGGAGAAAAAAATGAACGTCATCTATCGAAAGGGTGAAAAGAAAGACAGCCTGCCCATTGCGGAGCTCAACCACATTGCCTCGGGAGGTGCCATTGAGTTTCTTTTTCGGGATCTCATTCCCAATTTGACCCCTGTTCAAATCGTCGCCGCTAATCTTGAAAATGATGCTTATCCCCATTCATATAAAAGTGCAATTGTGGCGGAATATGACGGGGCGGTTATTGGTATGTCCCTTTCATTCCCAGGGAAATACCATAGAATAACGGAAGAAATGAAAATGTTCTTTCCCCCTGACCGTATCGATCATTTCAGAAATTTCTTCTCTGCTCCCGTGGAGAAAAGCTATTTTCTGGACGCACTCTGCGTTCGCGAGGATTTCAGAAACAGAGGAATCGGCGGCCAACTCATTGAACTCACAAAGGGCAAGGCCCGTAAAGAAGGGTATGATTCCCTCTCCCTCCTGGTCTTTAGGGATAATACCAATGCCCGGACAGTGTATGAGAAAAACGGTTTCAAAACAATTGACTGGATTGACTTAAAACCCCATGAACGCATTCCACATGAGGGCGGCTGTGTTTTAATGAGTGCTCTGCTTTAGTGCCTTACCTCCTCTCTAAAATCGCCTCCCACCCGCTGATTTATTATTGATCTCCAAACAATGGGCTGATACCATTTTACTTTAGCAGGAGATCAGCGTTCCAATTTGGGAGGTAGGGCCCATGTCCAAAGTAATGATTCATCCCGCCGCTTATGAAAATCTGAGCCAAGCCGTGGACCGGGTTTTTGAACTGTTTCCCCTTTCGGTTGAGGGCAAGCGCGTTCTCATCAAACCGAACGTTCTCCGCGCAACCGATGCGAAGGAAGCCGTTGTCACGCACCCGGCGGTACTGGGGGCCGTGGTTCAAAAGGTGGAAAAGATGAAACCCGGTTCTCTCGTTGTGGGCGACAATCCGGGGGTCATGAGCTATGGCGCAAACGAGGAGAGTTTCAAAAAGACCGGGTTGATGGATGCTTCCATGGGCTACTACCGGAACATCGGCAACGATTCCCTGAAACTTGCCTTCAATCCCGATTTTCTGCCCCACGTGAGCGTTTCCAAGGCCGTGATGGACGCGGATGTGATCATCAGTTTGCCCAAGTTTAAAACCCACGGTCTCACCGTTTTGACCGGAGCCCTCAAAAACAGTTACGGGTTTTTGCCTGGCGCCCAGAAGGCCAGGCTGCACAAAATTGCCGGGAGCCCTGAGCGGTTCCATGAAATGTTGGTGGATGTATTCAGGCTTCGCATTCCCGACCTCTATGTGATGGATGCGGTGGTGGGAATGGAGGGTAACGGGCCGGCCTCTCCGGATTTGCGGGACATCGGCTTGATCCTGGCATCCGACAACGGGGTGGCCCTTGACGGGGTCATGGCCTTCATGATGGGATGCGACCCGGGACGATTGAGATTCCTTCAAAAGGCAAAGGAAATGGGACTCGGGGAATATGACCCCAAGCAAAACGACATCATGGGGATCCTTGAGCGGATACCGAATTTCAAGCTGCCCCCCTTTGGCGGAGAAGCCGTTTTGAATAACGAATCCATTCAAGCGCTCCTCCACGAGCGCACAATCTTGAGGCCACGGGCGGACGCGGATCTCTGTACCGCATGCGGCACCTGTATTGACCAATGCCCCGTGGATGCGCTTTTGATGGAAAACGATTTACCCAAGGTGGATCCCGCTACCTGCATCACCTGTTTCTGCTGCCAGGAGATGTGCCCGGAAAAAGCCATGGAGTTAAAATAGCGGCGCCGGCAATCCTCTCCCTATGCACGATCGGTTCTTTTTCGTCTCCGATGCATGAAATAGAAATAATAACTGCTTGACATCAATCGAATTTCATGTCAATACTATACAAATGTATAGTGCGCAAAGTCTTACAAATAGGCAGACTCAAATCCTGAAATTCCTTCGGAATTTCAAAAATCAGGTAGGCGTTGCGCCGACCTATAGGGAAATTTCAGGACATTTCGGTTTCAAAAGTACCAAAGCGGCATCTGACCATGTGCGCGCATTGGAGAAAAAAGGGTATGTGCGTCTTCATGGAAACCGTTCCCGGAGCATCGAAATAGTTTCCTCGGAGCCTGATTCAACCGGCCATGTTGTCTCGGTTCCCATATTGGGAGAGGTCCCGGCGGGAACGCCCGAAAAGCAAACGGAAAATCGATCAGGCACCATCGCCGTTGATAGGACGATACTCGGAAATTGCAGAGGACATCGGCTGTTTGCGTTAAGAGTCGCAGGGGAATCAATGAAGGGACGTAGTATTCGTAATGGTGATTGGGTTATCGCGGATTCTGATGTGTCCCCCAATGAAGGAGAAGTGGTTGTGGCATTAATCGACGGCGACAACACGCTTAAGACTCTCGCCAAAAGAGAACAACGCTTCTATCTAAAAGCGGAAAACCCGGATCATCCGGATTGGATTCCCATGGAAGAAATGATCATTCAAGGGGTTGTCAGAGCGGTACTTCGAAGGGTATAGAAAGCGTATGACCACAGCGACCGCAAAACCGATTGATCTTGTTCAAGCCCACTCAGCCACCCCATCCGGCATGCGCTTTTATGCCTCCCTTGAATCCATCATGCAGGACGAATATCTGCTCGGATATTATTCCGTTATTAAACGGGCCTGGCGGGAAATGAAACTGGATGGCGTGCTTTTCCTGGATGGACGCCCCGTCTTGTACCTGAAGGAACATGCCCGTCCTTTTACGGTCCGGGAAAGACTTCTTCAACAGCGGCTTTTCTGGAATCAAGGCGTGGCCAACGTCCTTGTGATGGCGGATACAATATCCGTATATATTTATTCAGGACTGGCAAGACCGGCAAAAGACGAGACAGACCAATCGGCGGCGGAAAATGCACTCGTGGAAACCTTGGCCCTGGCCGATTATGTGCGCCGTATTCAATCTTTATATCACGCATTAGCAACGGGCCATTACTATGAAGATGAAGCCCATCAAAGTCATTTCGACCCGGGCCAGAGTGTGGATGCAAGGCTTTTGGACAACCTTCGGGCTCTGCGCGATGCGTTGACCAAAGGTGATGAAAGGTTGGAAACCCAAAAAGCGCATGCTTTGATCGGACGCATGCTTTTTCTCTGTTATCTTCTCGATCGTGAAATCTTTTCAATCGACAATTCAAAGGGAAATGGAACCGGAACAGTCCGTTTTACCCGGTTGTTGGAAAAACGATCCGACAATGAGCGAATTGATTATCTTTATGATATTTTCTCAGATCTCAAAGAGCAATTTAACGGCAACATGTTCGATCAGGACCTTGATGCCGAGAAGCTTCTGATCAGACCATCCCATTTGGAGAAAGTGATCCTTTTTCTTGGCGGCCATGACGTAAGAAGCGGTCAGCTCTCTTTTTGGCCGTATGATTTCAAAATGATCCCCGTGGAAACCATCAGCGCCATTTATCAGGATTTTCTGGCCAAGGAAGATCCTGAGAAACAGCGTAAGCACGGGGCCTTTTATACGCCGCGTTTTCTGGCTGAAATGGTGGTGGATATGGCCGTCCGCGACGATCCGAATACCCTTGAAGGCTCTTTCTTGGATCCGGCATGCGGATCCGGCATTTTTCTGGTCATTTTGTTTAACCGCCTCGCCAATCGTTGGCTACGGCGAAACAGGCGGGCCCGTTACACCACAAAGGTAAACGCTTTTCAGAAAATTCTTTCCCGCCAAATCCATGGTGTCGATCGGGAAGAAACGGCATGTCGCATTGCCTGTTTCAGTCTATATCTGGCCTACCTGGACTTCTTCAATCCTCCCGATATTCAAGAACATATCAAAAAGACCGGCCGACCCCTGCCGAAACTTCTCGATTACGGCGATACACCCGATCGCCCGCCCGCGGATATTGCCGTCATTTATAGCGCTGATTTCCTGGCCGATGAATCCTTTTGTGGGCAAACATTCGATTGCGTCATCGGCAATCCGCCATGGAAAGGTCGGGGGAGCAAACAACTGGCTCAGAAGTTTTTGCAAAAGACTCCTGAGAGATTACGAAAAAGCGGAACCGGTTGCCTTTTGCTGCCCACCAAAATCCTCCAAAACGAAACGGATGCCTTTCAAGCCGAATGGTTAGCCCGGATTACCTTGGAAGAAGTGCTGCAATTGGCGGATTACCGCCATCTGCTATTCCAAGGCGCCAAAACACCGGCATTCATTGCGCGTTTCATAAATGCCCCGCCGCAATCCGATCGTCACAAGGTGGGGTTTAATGCACCGAAATTCAATCGCGACGGACTTCGCCAGGGCATCATCAAAATCAACCCTTCCAGTCGCACATGGATTCCATTGGCCGACATTCTGAACGCCACCCGTTCCCAAACTGCTCCGGTGGTGTGGAAGCGTCGGCTATGGGGAACTCACCGGGACCAGAAGCTGCTTGATTTGCTCCAAGAATTACCGCCGCTTTCAGAGTTGGTGGGTAGACCTAATCAAGGAAAAAGATGGATAAAAGGGCAGGGTTTTCAGCCGTACTATCCGGAAAAAGCGAAAATTGATCCCAAATATCCCAAACCGAAAGCAAATCCATGGCCACTTGAGAGTCGTTTTGTTCAAGCTGGTCAATCTCTTGAAATGCACTTGTTTCAGAATGACTGTATGCAGCTAGGAGACCGACTTAAGAAAATAGGAGCATCAAATAAATATTTGAGGCGCACGCCCAATAGTGAAATATTTAAAGATCCAATGGTATTGATAAGTCAAGGATTTAGAAGGGTTGCCTTTTGTGATTTTGATGTGCTTTTTCAGGATTCCCTTCAATCAATTGCCGGCCCAAAAGAGGATGCCGAATTGCTGATGTTCCTAACAGCTTATTTGCGATCAAAGCTATCCCGATATTTTCTTTTTCATACAGCGGCCAACTGGGGGAATGAAAGGGACAAGGTGCATCTGAATGAGTTGCTCAGACTTCCTTTTCCTTTACCGGGAAGCGAATTTGTTTCACCGGAATCGGATCTCATCTTGGATCACGTGGCCGCAAAATTCGGGGATCTGAGAAACAATTTTCAGGGCCGGTTAGATGAATTGAAAAGGCAAGCAGATCGAAATGCATTGCAGGATGGTGTTGACAAACAGACACTAAAAGCCTGGCACCGGGAAAGAAAGGGGCTCGCCGATCGTCTTCAAGCTGAATTCGAACCTCTGATCTATCAATACTTCGGTTTGACGGACCAGGAGATCGCTTTGGTTGAAGACACCACTGACATTTTTATCCCCAGCGCCACGCCTACCAGTTGGCGTTCTCCCCGGTCAATCACGATTGATCCGTTGGAAAAATGCAAGACACTCCCATACGCAGAAAAGGGGCTGGGCGTATATGCAAATACCTTGACTGCGACGTTAAACACCTGGGCCGAAGCTGAAAATTCAAGACATCGCGTATCCGCCCAAGGAGGGACGGATGGTGATACGGGTCTTGCAATGGTTACGGTTTGTCTTTCGCAAAAAGAGGCGCCCTACCGAGACAAATCACTTTCCGGAGATCTGCCCAAAGTCTTGAAAGCCTACAATGAAAGCATCTCAATCAAACGCGGTACCCTGACGTATGATCGGGATATCCTTATTTTTCAAGGTGAATCCATATATATTGTGCGACCAAACATCCTTATCAACTGGACACGCACGGCTGCCCTGAATGATGCGGCCAGAATATATGGCGACATTGTGTTGGCGAGTAGGCAAACGCAATGACGCGCAATCCAGTCGGCAGATATGGGCGGCTTTTCCCTCAACAGCACATCCCCAACATTTTGCTTTTGATTCTTCAGGTTGGAAAAAATATACGCAAGCAAACAACGACGGATCGCGAGGATTGGCTTACCACAAGGCTTTATCGTCAACTCATCAAAGACCCTTTATTTCGAAACGGACCGCTCCAAATCCATCTGCAACCTGAAATTGTTACCCCAGACGCCGATCCTGAAAAAAATACGCCCGAAGGCCGGCTTGACCTGAAGGTATCTTGCGACCTCGGTTACGAAACCTATTTTGCCATTGAGGCCAAAAGACTGCGCGTGTCTTTGCCCAGCAGATTTTTCTCGGGCGCACCGGAATACGTGAAAGATGGAATGGTGCGATTTATTACCGGCCAGTACGCACCTTTCATGCAGGCAAGCGCCATGCTCGGCTACGTCTACGATGGAGACACGGAAAAGGCCCGCGCGGATATCGACCGGCAGATTCAAAAGAAGGCGAAAGAATTAAAACTGAAGGGACTCAAAAGGCTTGGGCCATCTTCCATATTGCCATACCATCCCATTGATGAAACGAATCATGACTTGGAAAACCGTCCTTTTATCATCTTTCATCTTCTTATTGATGTTTAGTCACGTATTGAAATTTATGCAAAAGGATGGGCTAACAAGACATGCCTTCAAAGACCCAACATAAATGGACCTTTCGCGCCCGTTTCAGACGGAATGCCTTTTGGGTGGCGTTCCCAACCGGCGATCAAGCGCATCAAGGAGGCGGTTTCGGAAATCAAAAAGGCGGCCCGCAAAGACCCAACTCTAGGCGGCGAAGGGGCCGTGATTTTCCTCGAAAAGATTTCACCGGCCATTGAACATGTGGACAGTTCATCGGGTGCCATCGGCACGGCGGTCAACAATGCGATTGATGCGCTGGCGCCGATCATTGCCAAAGCGCCGGCTGATGGCAAGCTGCGCGATAAATGGCTGAAACGTCTCTGGCAGGCGGTGGAAGACGATCATATGCCCTACATAGAGATGCTTCCCGATCATTGCGAGAACTGTGCGTCACTCCCGAAAGGGCATCCCGTTGGGCCGACGAGTTCATGGATATGGTGCGGATGACATTGGGCCCCGACCCGGAACGGCGCGGATATTACAATGAGACTGCGGCCTGTCTGAGCGCGCTTTACCAGGCCGGACGGAATGCCGAGATTGTGAAACTGCTCAAACCCGCGCCTAATAAGTCCTGGCACAATCGGAAATGGGGTGTGAAAGCCCTTTCGGTCATGGGGAAAAAGGCGGAAGCACTCCGTTTTGCCGAGGATTCCAGGGGTCTGAATGAACCGGATGTTAGGATCAGCAAGGCCTGCGAGGAACTTCTGCTGGCAAGCGGCATGGGGGAAGAAGCGTATAACCGCTATGCCATGGAAGCCAACCAAAAATCCACCTATCTTGCGACCTTTCGCGCCATTGTTAAGAAATACCCGAACAAAAAGTCCGTGGATATTTTGAAAGATCTTGTCGCTGGCACGCCGGGCAGTGAGGGAAAATGGTTTGCCGCGGCCAAGTCGGCGGGGCTATACGAAGAAGCAGCGGAAATTGCCAACCTCAGCCCCTGTGATCCCAAGACCCTTACCCGAACTGCCCGAGACCTTGCTGAAGCCGAACCGCTATTCGCCGTTCAGGCAGGCATGGCGGCACTGAGATGGTTGGTTGAGGGTTACGGCTACGAGATTACTGGCCTGGATGTTCGGGCCGCCTATGATTACACTATGAAGGCTGCCGAAAATATGGGATCCAAAACTGAAACCTTCCAACGTATCCGCGAATTGGTCTCAGCAGAAAACTTTGGTGAACGTTTTGTTACCAGGATTCTGGGACATGAGCTTGGATTGAAATAGTCTTCTGTCTTTAATCCTTTCCATGAATTTTTCATGGCTTACCCATCGTCGATTGATTACAGCTTTTCCTCATGGGGCGTTTGTGTTCTAACATCCTTCCCTGCTTCGTCTCCGATGCATGAGATAAAAGGAACCCGCGAAAAGAAGGGCCAAAAAGATGATTCCCCATTCGTTCAGGGTGGGGATCGGTTGATCCGGAATGGCCAACACTTCCATTATAAAGGGTTCAGTGTCGTCACCGACCCACGTGGTGCCCGCATTGATGGTGTAAGCCCATCTGCTTGAAAAACCATAGCCGGTTCCCGTATTGCTCGCGGTGTAGTTCCAATCGTAATCACCGGCACCGGAAGTAACGCCCACCACCACCCAGTAGGTTTCGTTGGAATTGAGATCAATGGCGGCCTGGGGCGTCACCTTGTAGTTGGCATAGGCGGGACCCACGGTCGGCACATTCAACGCGCCCACGGCGTTATTGGGCAGATCTCCCACACTGTCGTAGATGCTGATGAAAAGATTGCCCGGAGTGTTGGCCCTCAACCGAACCGTCACCGATTCCAGACTGAACCCAACGTTGTTGGTCGTGAATTTCTGGGCTTTGTAATAGGTGCTTGAAATGGTCCCCTGACCCAAGCCGGCCTGGTTCAGATTGTTGAACAAAATTTCACTCCGGGCCAATGAAACAGACACAAAAAGCAAAAAAACAACCACCATAAGCCCGCCGCTCATCCATTTGCGCTCTATTCCCCCATACATTGTCATCGACTCCGTTTCCTTTGGCACCCTTTTTTCATGACCGTTTGTTTTTCATCCCCATCAATTGCAGACAGAATTGTTTTGCAGTGAAAGGTATGCTATTCTCAGGTTCCTGTCAAAAAAAATCTCATTGATTTCGTTAACATTTTTCAAAAAAGGGGTTTGTCATGGTGAAATCAGGATCATCTCTACATAGCCTGTCCCTTTTCGCATGGATCCTCTTGCTCCTACACATTGGGGTTGCCGGTTCCTTTGCGGGGAGTCAAGCCGATGAATTCGCCGCTTTACGGGACAAAATGGTTTCCCAGCAGATCGAAGCCCGGGGTGTCTCCGATCCTCATGTATTAGAAGCCATGCGGGTCGTGCCGAGACATCTTTTCGTTCCCCCAAAGTACAGAAACATGGCCTACCGGGACCATCCGCTTCCCATCGGAGCCGGTCAAACCATTTCCCAGCCGTATATTGTTGCCCTGATGACGGATCTGCTGAAGGTGAAACCGAACAGCCGGATATTGGAGATCGGAACCGGATCCGGATATCAAGCAGCGGTTCTGGCAGAGCTTAAGTGTGATGTTTATTCCGTGGAGATCATTCCCGCCCTGGGAGAAAAAGCCAGGGAAACCCTCAATGGGCTGGGATACGGAAACATTCACATAAAGATCGGAGACGGTCATAAGGGTTGGCCTGAAAAAGCCCCGTTTGACGCCGTCATCGTCACATGCGCACCGGAGAGAATCCCGAAACCCCTGATTCGGCAGTTGAAAGAAGGGGGGCGACTGATCATTCCGGTGGGCAGAGCCGGGGGAATTCAACAGCTGGTTTCGGCGGTCAAAAAGGGGGATCAACTTGTTTCCCGTTCCATACTGCCGGTCCGTTTTGTGCCCATGGTCAAAGAGGTTCCATGAGGATTCATCTCATGGGGTCCTTCTTCCCGAAGACCGCATCATAGGCAACGGTCAGAATGGAAAGCTGAAGGGGCACCGTCAAGACAATACCAATGCCCAAAAGAACCAGGCCGAGGCTGCCGATGACCCCTGCCGCCGCCGAAACGCTCAGAAATATCCAGAAATCTTCCTTTACACGGCTAAAGCTGGTAATGGTCGCCTCGCGGAAGTCCATTCCCTGATCCAGAATCAGAAAGGGACCGAACATCAGAACCGCCTTTGCCCCATAGATAAAAAAGAGGGCCACCAGTGGGCCTATGCCTGGTATCATTATCAAGATCATGGCGCCAACAGACACCGCCATCCCCCACCCCATTACAAAGATCGCCGCATTCAAAAAGAATCTGAATCCTTTAAACAGGTCCAGAGTTTCCGGTCTGGGCGCTTGTTTTCTCTTCAACCCCAGCAAAATCATCAAAAGGCCCACCAGCAAGGGACCCGCCAAGACCCCCGCCGTGGCCACGCTCAACAACAGAGCGATGAACGTTGCGGATATGAGTATCGGCAGATTCTGCCTGTAAAGGCGGAATCCCTGTTCAAACCACTCGCTCAGATGCAGATTCTCCTTTTCCATAAAGCTCCCCGCATTTCGGATTCAACTTCGATTTTTGATTGACATTCGCACGGTTTTAGGGGACTACTGTCACAGGTGATATAGTGAAAGAGTATTTATCGGCTTCCCATGGATCATGGAATCATGGTAACAGAAACCCACAAAGAGAAAAACCCGACGGCAAATAAAAAGCGCATTTTGGTCATAGACGACGATGAAAACATCCGTCGATTACTCCGGACCATTCTCGAACTGGAGGGATACCAGGTCATTGAAGCCTCCGATGGGGGGATGGGTCTCCGTGAATTCGCAAAAAACCCCGCCGACCTTGTGATCACGGATCTCATCATGCCGGGCAAAGAGGGGATCGAGACCATTCGTGAACTTCGCCAAAAATCTCCGGACGTTAGAATCATTGCCATTTCCGGCGGTGGCCGAATCGGACCCGAATCGTACCTCAAAATGGCCGAAGGGGTCGGTGCCTTGCACACAATGAAAAAACCCTTCGAATTGGTGGAACTGGTGGAAGCGGTTGCAAGAGTCATTGAAATGGATCCCCGATGACCCTCATTTATTAAAAACATCCCCGGCTCAACCGCCCACCTTCATCACTCGCAGCAAATCACCACGCTTCTCAGCCCGCAATACAAAATCAAAAAGATCTTTTTGAAGACAGAAAGCCGGATCCTCTGGAGGAAGATACGTCTTTTCACCGGTGATGAATTTCTGGGCCGTCTTCTGGAAAACAACACGCTGAAAGGATTCCACGGGGTCCCAAGGGGTGTTGGTTAAAAGATGCTCCATGTAATCGGCGCAGGCCTCATCCTCCGGCGCTTTCTTGCTTGCGCGATCCCCCATGGCCACAAGGGTAACCTCATTGGTTTTTTTCTCCCTGAGATAGCGGCAAATGGCTTCAGCCATTAGGAACGACCCCAAAATCACCTCGTCGGCAGTGATCAGCGCAGTGGCGGCACCGGTTACTCCGGCGGTGGTCCGGTGCACCACTGTTCGACCCTTGAAACGGGAAATGCCTCCTTCCATGATATGACTCGGCGAGTTTCCCATATCCGCACCGTCAATGGGAATACCATTCACTTCCCCCACAAACACCCAATGGGGATTTTCCTTCTTGAGGGCAACAGCCCTTTCGGGATCCGCCTCCAGCACCACCTTGCGCGCACCGTAATAAAAAAAGAGGGGGGCGCAGGAAAAGGCACGAAACACATCAATCACCACAACCCTCCCCCGAACGCCTTTAACGCCGGGGGCACAACTCTTACGCACGACTTTCATTTTCTTATCCCCAAGCCGGTTTTTTCGTTTCTTCAAGCAGCGAGCATGACCCGTGCATCACCCACCACACAGGTTTCGGCGGAACAGAAGACCGGATTAAGATCCACGGACGAAATCTGTTCCCCCAGGTTCACAACCAAATCTGAAAATGCCATCAGCACCTCTGTCAGCGCCTCCCGGTTGATCGGTTCGGCACCTCTGAACCCTTCCAGAATACGATGGGCCTTGAGACCGTTCATCATGGATATTGCGTCTTCCGGCGTAATAGGGGCCATTCGAAGTGACGCATCCTGATATATTTCCACACCGGTTCCCCCGATGCCCATCAAAAGCACGGGGCCAAACTGAAAATCAATTTTTGCGCCGAGGATCATCTCGATCCCGCGGACGGACTCTTCCACCAACACCCCTCTCCCACCCTCAAAAGCACTGAGTCTCTGAAACGCCTCGGACAGCATCTTTTCATCGTTGATGTTCAGCATTACCCCTTTTTGCTCCGTCTTGTGAACCACCTTCGGTGATACGACTTTGGCCACCACCGGATACCCGTTTTCACGGGCAAAGCGAAGGGCATCTTTCAGGGTGTGCGTCCATATATAATTTGGCACTCTTATTTCAGCAAGGGACAAAATGCGTTTGGCCTCGGGTTCCAAAACCCAGCCCCACGGTTTTGAAGCCGTTATGATCTCCTGAATTTCAGGGTTCAGCATGATTCCCTCCTCATGGCGCCGGCCATCAGAACCGCGCCTTCAATGGCGGGAGAAACCGGGATGTGATTCAATTCGAACCCTTCGATGAGCATACGGTATCTTTGAAGGTTTGGAACGTATGCCACAATCGGCTTTCCCTCCTTTTGATAAACTTCGCTCAGCCTCGCGCCCAAATCCGAAGTGGTACCGGGCGAATAGGGCAGAACCAGTAATATGAGACAATCCACTTCCGGGCTTTGGCTTAGGCAATCCACCGCCGCCACAAAATCATCATCCACGCCACTTCCGGTCAAATCCACGGGATTTCCGGTGGCCGCAATGGATTGTATGCTTTTGGAGAGTCTCCCTTTGAGCGTCGCCTGCAGTTCTTGAGACAGTGCAGGCACTTTTAGACCGTGCTTGGCACAAAAATCGACGGTCAGCGCACCGTGTCCACCGCTGATGGTTACGATACCGATGTTGCCCGAAATGGTATCCTGATAGCAGCTGAGCGACTCACAAAAAGAGACCAGTTCAAACTGGGTCAGTGCCTCGATGACACCGAACTGTTCCATTACCTGGGAAAAAACCTTATAATCCCCGGCAAGGGACGCCGTGTGGCTGGACACCGCGCGCCCGCCCTCGGGGCTGCGCCCTGATTTTAAGACCACAATCGGTTTTCGGCACCGGCATGTGGCCTCCATAAACCTTCGCCCCCCATTCTTGCCGAATCCTTCCAGATAAAAAGCGATGGCATCGGTTTTGGGGTCTTCACTCAGATACTCAAGAAGCGCCACCTCATCCACCAGTGCTTTGTTGCCGATACTGACGCCCAACGAGAGACCCACACCTTCTCCGGCAAAATTCACCATCTGATCCACCAGGACACCCCCACTCTGGCTGATCAGTGCCACGTTGCCCGGGGCCGGGCGCACGGTCCGCTCCGGCGGAAGAAAAAAGGTATCCACTTGGCCCGGCGAAAAAATGCCGAGACAATTAGGCCCCACAAAGGGGAAATCAGCCTTGAGAGCCAATTGTACAATACGATCCTGCAGATCCTTCCGTCCCACTTCCGCAAACCCGCCGGAGACAATCACGGCACCGCCCATCCCCGCGGAAATGCATTGGGCCAGGGTTTCTGGCACCAGATCCGCCCGAACGGCAATGACCGCCAAATCAACCTTCTCCGGGATATCCCCGGGTTCTTTGTAGAGGGGTTCCCCCTGGATCTCTCCACCCTTGGGATTAACGGCAAACACTTTGAGGGGATACCGCAACCGATTTTTCCGGTACACAATATTGGCGGGATGACGGTTGTTGTGAAGGGACACCCCGATCACAGCCATGCTTTTCGGTTTCAACAGTCGCTTGAATTCCATTTATTCCTCCGTTTTAGGATTATACCGTCACTTAGGAAATGATCTTTTTGGTTTCCGGATCCCTTCCCTTGAACATGCCTTTTTTCCTTCTGACCCAATAGAATCGTGACACGATGAGGGCGGTGGGACAACCCAAGAAGAGATAATCTTCCCAGGTACCGGGAGAAAAATCCGGCATGAAGTAGTAGGTAATGCCTCCCAGAAGGAGGCTTGAGCGAATGGCCCTCCCGTACCCCATGAATGTGAAAAGCCTTAGCAGTGTCAAAACGCAGAATCCCCAGAAGAAAAAAAGGAAGAGGTTTCCCAGCCAGCGATAAGTGGAAGGAATCCGTTCTGAAAGAGTACGAACCACCGCTTCAAGGGGAGAGCGCTTTTTGGCCAACCGTATTTTGAGCACCTCGCCGATGGTAATCTTCTTGTCGATGTAGGTGCCGGCTGGAATCAGAAAATCAAGGGTCAAAGCCGATCCTTTTTCGTGAAGGGCGTCATTGGCGGCCCTGAAGGGAATCTTCATGACCGTCTGCCATCCCCGGATGGCGCCCAAAACCATGAGGGCCAGACCAAGCAGAAGTACGAGCTGTAAAACCGATTTTCCCATAAGGGCATTGTATGCATCAATTTGTTAAATTGCAATTAGGAGAAAAGGCACTATTTTAAGATCATTAGAATTGAGAGGAACCGCAAATGATCAAACACCCATATACCTTTGAAACCGGCGTCTACCGTCCTCCCAGCGAAGGCGGCAGCGATTCCCTGCTGGTTCGATTCACCCGCAACTGCCCATGGAACCACTGCACTTTCTGCGGCATGTACAAAAACGACAAGTTTGAACTCCGCCCTCTGGAGGAAATCAAGGGGGACATAGACGCCATGGCCTGGTTGGTCAAGGAGCTGGAGGCGCACTCAACGGATACGGGTTCGCCAGGCAAAGTGGGCCATCCTGCCGCCGTCACATTGATGCGGCGTTATCCACAATTGGAAGACCATCACGGTTTTCCCATGCTCTACCAGTGGCTATTGTCCGGCGGCAAGACCGCATTTTTGCAGGATGCCAACAGCCTCATCATGAAAAAAGCGCCGCTTTCGGCGGCGCTCAAATACCTGCGCAAAACCTTTCCGTCCATCCAAAGAGTGACCTCTTACGCCCGGAGCAAGACCGTCACCGGAAAAAGCCTTGAAACATTGAAAGAGATTCACAACGCCGGCCTGGACAGGCTGCATCTGGGGCTCGAATCCGGAGATGAAACCCTTTTAGGGCTCATCAAAAAGGGTGCAACTCCCAAAACCCATATTGACGGCGGCAGAAAAGCCATTGATGCCGGATTCCAGGTTTCCGAATACTGGATGCCGGGATTGGGGGGAAAAGAGCATTGGGAAAAACACGCCCTCAACACCGCCAGAGTACTGAATGAAATCAATCCCCATTACATTCGGTCCAGACCCTTTCGTGCCTGGCCCGGAACCCCCCTTTACGAAGCAGCCCTTCGCAAGGCGTTGGAGCCCCTGACCCCCAAGGAGCAGCTTAAAGAACTCAAGCTGACCATGGAAACCCTCAATGTCTCATCCAAGGTCTGCTTCGATCACGCGGGGAATTCCTGGAGGAACCGTGGCGGTGGCTACCTCTTCAGCCACGGCTATGAAGGGTATCAATTTCCCGAAGAAAAAGACCGGGTGATGGCACTGATTGATGAAGGGCTGGGGGTTCAATAGAGATCCAGGTAAGGCCATTCAACGCAGTTGAACGACTTCCCGGTTTCTTCTTACCTCTCCCCGCCGAATATCCGTTACGGCCCTGAACCGGTCGTCACGGTTATTTCCGTTGGAATCAAAATCGCAGAAAACCGTAATCTGATAGTAATTTCGATTTCGGTTGTTCCTTGTGCGGATCCGGTACCGGTTCTTGTGACCGTCCGGGAAATTGTAGGCCAGTTCAGGGATCTCCATGGCTCTGCCCGCCGGGACATTCAGGGTGCCGCTCTGTGGAAAGAACGTACCGTTTTCGAGGAAGTAGAAGTCCTCTCCGTCCATGAGATATTTCAGGGCCGTATTCACGGAGGCAACTTCCGCTTTAGCCCTGTACTGCTGGTAGTTGGGGATCGATATGGCCGCCAGAATACCGATAATCGCGATGGTGACCATGATCTCGACCAGGGTGAACCCCCGGGATGCGGTATGCTTTATAAAGGGTAACGGCATCATGAATCCTCCTCGCTGAAGACAATGTCCGCTATTTCCTCATTTGTTTGATCTTTGAACCGAAGCTCGTAGGAGGTGGGAGAGAGGCGGCGATAGGAAAACATGTCGAGTACCGACGGTGTTATCTGGTCGTAGGGAATGTGTTTTCCCAACAACTCCCTCAAATTTGCGGGAAACCGCCCCTCATGTTGATCGGCGTAATCATTCAACCCCTCGTTTATCAGTTCGGCGGTGATCATGGGGTATTCATATGGATCGAACTGTGCTACCGCAGGAGCCTCCGGTCCCATGAACATATATGCGTTTGCCAGAAGAACAAGCCCCGCCAGAATCAGGATGACCGTTATGGCCACTTTCGGCCTTTTAGCCTTTCTGGCTGCTTCCGCCTTTTTTTCCAGGTGCTCCGCCTGGCGCTCCGCATGACCGCTTAAGGCATCCTGGGCCGCAGAAAGGGCACTGCACCTGCTGCAGAAGGTCCTTTCCCCGGTCTTCTGATCCACGCAGTCTTCGCATAGCGGTTTTTGGCACACACTGCATCTGGCGGAGGCCTCTTTCCCGGGATGATACGCGCATTTCATAAGCCTGCCCTCGGTGATATTAAAATGCACTCTGGCAATGAGAAAATTTATAACATTTTCAAATGACCAATGTCAATGTAACAAAATCGAATTTAATTGAGTGCCATTTCTGGCTAAGAAGAAATATGGATATTACACCATTGTTTCAAAGACTAAAATGACAGAGGCAAGTTTTTTGTGAGAGGACCGTTGCCGTAAAAATTCTGTTGAAATTCCTTTCGTAACAAGCGATATTGCCGTTTAATAGATAATAGGAATATTTCTTTTGTTGATCATCATCTAATTGGGAGTTCTACCGTTTTGAACAGCGAGAAAACACCATCTGAAAACACTGCCAAATCGACCAAGAAGACCCTTCGGCTGGGCGAATATCTCGTAAACATCGGCCTGATTGAAGAAGAAACCCTCAACAAGGCCCTGGAACTTCAGAAGTCGCAAAAAAAGAAAAAAAAGAAACTGGGACAGATTCTCGTGGACATGGGTATCGCCGATGAGGTGGTCATTGCCAAGGCCCTCGCAGTTCGGCTCGAAATTCCGTACGGCAGGATCAAGGACGCCACCATTACCGAAGACATCGTCGAGCTGGTGCCTCTCGAACTCGCCCAGAAGCACGATGTCATGCCCCTAAAAAAGAGGGGGAACCGGCTTTTGGTGGCAATGTCCAACCCCTTGGACCTTCATGCCCTCGAGGATTTACGCTTTTTTACCGGAATGCCCATTGATCGCGCCGTTGTCCCCCTAGGGGATATTACGGCCGCCATTGAGAGGCATTACCCAAAACAGGGGATTGACGAAAGCCTGGGAATGGAATTCGGATCCGAAGAGGATGATCTGGAACTGGTTGAGAGGAGAAAGGAAGATGAGAAACCGATCCGGGAGCTTCAAGACCTGGGCGGCCTCCCTCCCATCGTCCGGTTCGTCAATTCGGTGATATCCGATGCCATCAAGATGAAGGCCAGTGACATCCACATAGAACCACAGGAGCAGGCCCTGGTGGTCCGTTACCGAATAGACGGCATCATGCGTGAAATCATGCGGGCCGATCGAAACATCCATGCAGCTGTGGTCTCCCGCATAAAGATCATGAGTGACCTGGACATTGCCGTCAAACGGAAACCGCAAGACGGCAAGGCACAGGTCAAACAGAGCGGAAAAATTTTTGATTTACGGGTTTCCTGTCTGCCCACCAGTTACGGTGAAAAGATCACCATCCGGATTCTCAATCCGGCCACGGCACAGCTGAATCCGGAAGACCTGGGATTTTCAAGAAAAGATCTCAAGTATCTCATGCGGGCCATCCACATGCCCCAAGGCATCATCCTGGTGACCGGACCCACCGGATCGGGAAAGTCCTCTACTCTTTATGCGTGCTTAAACAAGCTCAATTCTCCCGCAGTGAATATTATCACCGTGGAAGACCCGGTTGAATTTGATGTGGCAGGCATCAATCAGGTGCAGATTAATCCTTCCGCGGGGATCACTTTTGCCAAGGGACTCCGGTCCATTCTCAGGCAGGATCCGGATATCGTCATGGTTGGGGAAATCAGGGATCAGGAAACCGCGATTACCGCTTTTCAGGCCGCTCAGACAGGGCACCTTGTCTTTTCGACGCTCCACACCAACGATGCGCCTTCTGCGGTCATCAGGCTCATGGATCTCGACATTGATCCGTTTCTGATATCTTCCTCGCTCATTGGGGTGCTGGGTCAGCGCCTCGTGAGAAGGATCTGCGAGACATGCAAGGCGCCCCATGATCTGAGTGCCGAACAGCTGGAGGAAATACGCCCCTATATCGGGAACCGGGAAAACGTGACCTTCTGGAAAGGTACCGGTTGCGTGGACTGTCAGCAAACCGGCTATTCCGGCCGCATGGGAGTCTTTGAATTGCTTACCATGACCTCCAATCTGAAAGATACCATATCCGGTGAAATGTCCACGGAAAGGCTCAAGAAAGCGGCTCAGGCAGAAGGATATCACGTCATGAGCTATGACGGGATTCAGAAGGCCATTCAAGGGCTGACCACCATTGATGAGGTCTTTCGGGTTGCCCCTCCGGAAATCGTGACCGAGAACCATGTCGGCGAAACCGAGCCGTCGCCCCAGGATTCTGATAAAGATGAGGAACCGGGGGATAACGAATGCCTTCTCACCACCGACTGCCCCACCAAGATCCTCGTGGTGGACGACAACCTTGTGGTGTTAAAGCTTTTGAGGCACCTGCTGGAGTCTCAGGATTACCTGGTGATTACCGCACAAAACGGCGTGGAAGCATTGAAGCTGGCCAGAACGGAAGCCCCGGACATCATTGTCACCGACTACGTCATGCCGGAGATGGACGGCGTAGCCCTCATCAAGAGACTCAAAGGCCAGAAAGAGACCCGGGACATTCCCATCATGATGCTGACCGCCAAAAATGAGGAGGAGGCCGAACTGGAAGGCCTGGACGCGGGCGCGGACGACTATCTCACCAAACCCATTGCACGAAAGCGCTTCCTTGCAAGGGTGGCCCGATTGCTCAAGCGTTCGTGATAGCTTGATATTCCATTGAGCCCGTATCCATCAGACCGGGCCGCCACTTCCTGAAATGGCATCTATGGCGGTGTCCAGCCACTCCATGGCCGTAAGAACCGAATCGCGATAGGTTTGGTCTTTGCTGACCTCCAAAAACCCGTTTTCCAGGCTTCGGACTTCCCTCAAAAGAGAAAGGTCATCCGTGGCTTCATAGCGAGACAGGCCTCGCACCGCAACACGCAATTGTTTCAGGTTGGCCTCCCGGAACCCCTTGCCGCCTTTCACCCTGTAGACTTCCGATTCGGGATTCCCATAGGTCTTAACGGCGCCCCTTAAAACCGTGTGCCCGTGAGGCCTTCCGAGCAGGGCCAGGAATATGTAAGACTCCCGTTCAAGTGACAACAAAAAACGGGGGGATACACCCCCTTCTGATTTCCCTGTCCGCAGACCGGCAAGCAGTTTTTCGTGGATGGTCCTTATTTTCTGAAAAAAGGCATCGGCCTGATTGTCAATGGCATCCCCGGCCGCTTCAGTGGCTTCGGGCCATAACCCATTTCGAACCAAAAGGACTTCCTCGGGAGTGACTTCGATGTCATTGTGAATCTCTTTATTGTATTTTCGTAGCAGAACAATGGCCAGAATCAGGGCGTTTCGATCCGAGAAATGCACCTCATAGGGCTTTCGGCAAAAATCTTCAAGAAGGAGCCTAAGGGCCGCCCCGGGCTGCTGCATCTCCGAAATCAGAGACTGAAGGGAATTTAGGAAAGCAACGCGGTCCTTTCGTCCCAGGGTCTCTTTCAGATAATACCACAGAAACCCGAAAACCTTCACTCCGTACTTGGCCATGTAAGGAATGTTCTTCTCAAAGGACCCCCGAATGAACATTCCCGACGGGCCGAAGCACCCCTTAAGCAGGGAGAGAAAGGTCTTTGCCTCATCAACGGATATTCCCAGATCCCTTGCAATGGTCTCATAATCCTGCGCATCGAAATCTATGGGTTCCCGAATCATCTCCCTGATCTTTCTTTTGGTGAGCACCCGCCTTTTGAAATAACCGACCATGCTCCTGAGCTTTCGGGACAGCTTCTGCCCGAAGGGACGGTCTTCACCATTTCCTTTCTGGACTTCGGCCTCATCCAGATTGATCCGGTCAAAAACATCATCGCGCACCTCCCCAAGACGCTTTTCAACGGAGTTCAGCACTTCTGATTCCGTCCGGGCGGTTAAGGGACCGTTTTCCGTGGCATCGAGCAAATGTGAAACCCTCGTGAGCCTTGTCCTCAGATTTCCCGCACTCACCAATGAAAAATCCCTGCCGTAAACGCTGTCAATGGTCTGGGCCATTTTCTGCGGCGAAGCGCCCAGCCGTTGGGCGATCATGCGGACCACCTCGCTTTTTTCCGGGGTCATGGGCTCATCTCCGTCACTGACGATGAGGCGTCTGAGATTATTGATTTCAAGGGGCGGTTTTTTAAGCTTTTGCTGCACGTTTTTGAAGGCAAAGAGCGCATCGTAGGCGCTCAAATACGAAGCCAGCGCATCCTTGCCCTCCGGTTTCGTCATCAAATCGTGCAGTCTTTGAACCAACGCCTGAATGTAAGAGGCGTTAATCCCGTTGGCAACAGCCAATAGCGTGAGGTTGGGGTCCGCTTCACCGAGATCGTTATAAACCACCTGAAAGGATGCCTCCTGTGCCTTCCCATCGCCTTCTTCCCGTGTTCCTGTTTTGTATGCGCCGAAGAACTGGCCGGCTCCCTGAAGGCTCGTCCACATCAAATCCCGGTCCCGCTGAAGCCATTTGTCCAGGTCAAAAGAGACGGAATGAATTTTCAGGGAAGAAAAGCGATCGAAAGCGGCTTTTAGTTTACCCGGCAAATGGCTCATGGTAATCCCCTTGCGATTGGCAAGGGCCTTGATGACAGGCATATCCACAATGAACCCCTCGCAGGAAACCACGTAATCGATTCGTTCGGACTCAGCTTTCTCACCGGGCGATTTAATTCCGCGATAGCGGATCATGATACTCCCGTTCTGCTCGCTCATTTTGTGGATTTTGGTGAGCATATCGATGATCGGATTCACATCTTCAGCTCTGACCGATTTTGCCCCGTGCAGCTTCACCTTGGAAAGAAAACCGGCCAGCAGATGAACGAAATCCGCCAGAACAATGCGCCACAAATCCATTATTTCCTGTTCTTCACCCAAAGGGTCGAAGGCCAGGCCTTCGCTGCCGAATGCGCCGTAGCCGCGCTCACGCCTGTCGATGCCCCCCAGCTGATCAAACAGCTTCTGGGCTTCCGGATCCAGTACCAAATCTTCTTTTGAATTTTCTCTCACAGGATCTCTCCAAAAACTTGAAGCTTCACACCAATTTGAGCAATAGCGGATTTCCGAGCAACTACCTGTAACTTTTTAGGATATAGATATGCAAGCTTTTTTGTCAATCACGAATTTCACGACCTGAAAAGAATGAGACCTTTACCATAGGGGGTCCGGTGTGGTAGAGAGACCCCTAAAAAGGAGAAACCGTCTTCATGCACCGGATTGAGGAAACCGCAAATCCCATCCTAAAATGGCCCCCATTGGTGGAAGGGACACTGGTCAGACGCTATAAACGGTTTATGGCCGACGTGAAACTTCGAAACCACCACTTGGTCACGGCCCACTGCCCCAACTCCGGCAGCATGAAAGCCTGTTCCGAACCGGGAAAAACCGTCTATCTCAGCAGGCAAAACAAACCATCCAGACGTCTCAAATACACCTGGGAAATCATCGACATGGGGACGTCTTTGGTGGGTGTCAACACCATGGTGCCCAACAGGCTGACGGAAGCCGCGGTTCTTGCGGGTGAAATTCCGGGGCTGCGTGGCTATGAAACGGTCAGAAGGGAAGTAAAATACGATGGAAATTCCCGCATCGACCTCTTGCTTATAAGGGATGGGGCGCGCTGCTTTGTGGAAGTCAAGAACTGCACCCTGGTATCGGAAGGCCTCGCCTGTTTTCCCGATGCCGTTACCTCCCGCGGATTGAAGCATCTCATCGCCCTTCAGAACCAGGTGGAGAAAGGCCATCGCTCGGTAATGGTCTATCTGATACAACGGATGGATGCGGTTCGCTTTGCACCGGCGGACCACATCGACCCGGCTTACGGCAAGGAATTGAGAAAAGCCGTAAAAAGGGGCGTTGAAGTGCTTGTCTATGATGTAAGCATCGATTTAGAGGGCATTCGGCTGAACAGGCCAGTTCCCTTTGACATCTAGCGCCCTAAAGCACACCCTCCAGATCTTCAAACTGGTCTTCAATCTCATAAAGGGATCGATCCAGCTCATCCAGACGGCGGGCCAGCAGATGCTCCCTGGCCCGGGCTTTCAGGTGGTGCAGTTTGTCAACAAAGGGACCCAGGCGCTCTTTGATATCACTTGGGGTGTCAGGATGATCATAAAGGGTCGCCAGGGTATCGATGAGCTTATAAAATGACGGCTCCTTCAGAAGCACTTCCCCATAGCCGAGCCGCCTGAACGTCTCAACCAGGTGGGGAAATGCCTTTTCAAAGGGGACTTCAAAAAAGGGGATCACGGAAATGTCGATCTGCATGTACTTGCTCATGTCAATCTCCCAGATTGTTCAGCGCTGAAGCTCCGATTTTAGCTGCTTCGCCATAATTCGCTCGTAGAGGGCCGGCAGAAGCCGGCTCATCCACCAGGTGATTTTTCCCACCGGCGTCAGCACCAGCAAGTCCTTTCGTTTGAGGGCCCCCCTGTAAATAATATCCGCCACCTGTTCAGGGGTCTGCTGCCCCCCCACCCTGGACTGGGGGTGATCCGTCACACTTCCGTCTCCACCCAGGGCCCTTGTCTGCAGGTTGGTCTCAACAAACCCGGGACAAACGATCATGACATGGGTGCCCGTCTCCCGGATCTCGGTCCGGAGGGTCGTGAAAAGGCCGTGAAGGGCGTGCTTGCTGGCGCTGTAGCCGGATCGGCCCAAGAGCGGGGCAATACCGGCGATGCTCTCGTTGATGATGATCAATCCCCTTCGTGCGATCAAACTGTGAATGGCCGCCTTGGTGCAATAGAGGGATCCGAAAAAGTTAATTGCCATCACCCTTTCAAAGACCTGAAGGTCCGTATCCACAAAAGCACTCCGCTGGGTGATCCCTGCATTGTTCACCAGAACATCGATCCCTCCGAATCGATGGATGATCCGCCCCATGGCAATGTGGCAGGATTCCTTTAAGGAAACATCGCACAACAACCCCATACACTTGACCCCTGCCACGGCCATTTTCTTTTCCGCCCTCTCAAGGCCCGCCCCATCCATATCCAGCAGCCCCATAACCGCCCCTGCCCGGGCAAATCTCTCCGACACGGCCAGGCCGATCCCGCTGGCCGCACCGGTTACCACCACCACTTTGTCTTGAAAGCCCCGGCCTTCTTTGCCCTCACTTTTGCAGGATGCCCGGATTGATTCACAGGTCATGAGTCCTTATCCTTCCTGAAGGGCGGGAAGCGGCCGTCGGGTAAAGATGAAGGCGGTGATCAATCCGGCAATGATATGCCAGATGCCCCACCAGGCCACCAGAATGGCCATCCCACCGAGACCACCGAAGAAGTTGAAGACCAGTACCAGCCCGAGGGCCGAGTTCTGAATTCCCACTTCGATGGAGACGGCACGACAGTCCCTTTCGGCAAGGCCGGAAACGCGGCCGGACCAATATCCCAGGTTCAAGGCCAGTGCATTGTGCAGGAGAACAATCAACATGACAACGCCGATGACCTGAATGAAAATGGCCCAGTTGGCGGCAAGGGCCCCCAAAACGATAAGGATAAAGAACACAAGGGAGAATATCTTGAAGGGTTTTCTCACTTTGTCCGAAAGGGACGGAAAGAAGCGGCTCAAGGTTAAACCGGCCGCCAGGGGAATCCCCAAAATGAGAAATATGGTGGTAAACACATCCATGGGGCTCAGACTCACCGCCTTCAGAATCACCGCCGTATCGGGATTCAGGCTCCCCCACAGGGAGAGATTCAAGGGCGTCATAAAGATGGCCGCCGCGGTGGAAACCGCCGTCATGCTGATGGATACTGCGCAGTTTCCCTTTGCCAGATAGGTCATGATATTGGAAAGGTTGCCACCGGGACAGGAGGCCACCAGGATCATCCCCAGGGCGATGGATGCCTGGGGCCGCAACGCCAGGGTCAACAGATAGGTAAAGGCGGGAAGAAGGACAAACTGGGCGATCAATCCGATGCCCGGGGCTCTGGGGGAAACGATGATCCGTCTGAAATCCTCCAGCTTCAGATCCAGGGCCACCCCAAACATCATCAGGCCGATGGCCACATTGATCACAAATATCCCCTGCGGATTGAAATTGAGCCGAATCTGGTCGATGGCAGCTGCATCCATTTCATCCCCTCCCCGGGTCCGGAATATTGATGCTTTTTTGTGGTTCCCCTGTTTTTTGCGGTTTATGCTTCTTCAAAAGGGTTGTGACTGTCAAGAATTTTATGTAAAAAGTTGGTGCATCCGACTTTTTTTCCAAACCGTATAAAGGAGCAATCCATGACCGTATCTCAATCCGATGACAAGGCGCGCATCAACGGAGCCGGGATCATCTCCAAAATGCTTGTGGCGGAAGGGGTGGAAACCGTATTCGGAAACCCGGACGGTTCCCTTGCCCCCTTGTGCGCCGCTTTACAATCTGAAGGAATCCGATTGATTACACCGACCCACGATACCAACGCCATGCACATGGCCGGTGCATACGCAAGGACCAGGGGGAAACTGGGGGTATGCATCGCAGGCAAAGGACCCGGACTGGCCAACGCCCTAAGCGGCATTGCCGTGGAAAACGCCGAGGGGCATCGCGTCCTCTTGGTTTCGAGCGCCATCCACGGATGCGATGCAAATCTCGCTACCATGCGCGCCTACCGGTATCTTCCACAGCTTCCGGTGACCCGGCCCATCACCAAATGGAACGGCACGGCCGGCACCATAGAAGAAATCCCCGGGGTGATGCGTGCGGCCTTTCGCGTCTCTTACACCGGAAGGCCCGGCGTCGTCCATGTGGATATTTCCCACGACATTTTGAACACGGAATCGCCTTTTGAGAGCGCATTGATGCAACCCCCGGGAACCTACCGGTCGACGGAACCCACCACACCGCCTCCCGAACTGGTTGAACAGGCTGCCCTGATGCTGGTTCGCGCAAAATACCCCATGATTCATGCGGGAACGGCGGTCATACATGCGAAGGCCCATCAGGAATTGATGGAATTGGCGGAAATCCTGGGAGCACCGGTCAGTACCAGCTGGGGCGGCAGAAGCGCCATGGATGAAAGACACGGTCAATCCATCCCCATGATCTATCTTTCCACCACCAACGCACTCAGAAACAAAGCCGACGTGGTCCTGGCCCTGGGCAGCCGCATGGGTGAAACGGACTGGTGGGGAAAGCCCCCCTATTGGTCCCCGCCGGCCCGGCAGAAACTGATACAGGTGGATCTGGATGGCGCGGTTTTCGGCTTTAACAGACCGGTGGATCTCGCCGTGACGGGAGACGTAAAGGTCTTCATGAGAGAGCTCATCCAATTGCTCCGAACCCGCAGGAGGGATATGAACCTGGAAGAGCGTCTGAAACAGACCCTTGAATTCAAGAGAGGGGCCACAGCCAGAAGACGCCAACTGGACAAACACTTGCTCGACAACGGAAGCCCCATGGCACCGGCCCATGTGCCCCACATCTGTCAGAGGGTCTTTGATGATGACGCCATCGTGGTCATTGACGGCGGTAACACCTCCATCTGGGGGCTTTTCTTTCATCAGGTGAAAGCACCCAACACCATTGTGGGAACCCCCAAGATGGGTCACCTGGGTGCCGGCGTTTCCCAGGCCCTGGGCGCCAAAGCGGCCAACCCTGACCGTCAGGTTTACTGCATCATCGGGGATGGGGCCATGGGATTCCATCAACAGGAAATCGAAACCGCCGTGAGGTACCATTTGCCGGTCATATACCTGGTTCTCTGTGACAAGCAGTGGGGCATGGTCAAAATGAACCAGCTTTTCACCCTTAAGCCCATCAAGACCCTCATACTCAAGACATTGAGCCCTGAAGAATCCATCAATGCGGACATCGGGGAGACGAAGTTTGATCAGCTGGCGGAAGCCATGGGCGCTTTCGGCCAGCGGGTGTCGGATCCCAAGGCACTGGAAGGTGCTATTCGGGCTGCCATTGATTCAAACCGCTGTTCCGTCATCCATATCGATGTGGACCCCGTCAAACACATGTGGGCACCGAACCTAAAGGATTTTAAAGATCTGCATGCGGAACCCGGTCACTAGAAAACGGCCACAGGGAACGGAGAGAAAACCATGAACGCAAAAACCCGAAAAAAAACGGTGGCAACACCGGCCAAAACCGTCCTGGTAACCGGTGCGTCCGGATACTTGGGAAAGCATCTGGTGCGCGGGCTGGCAACGAACCGTCGGGGCATTAAGGATGTTGTCGCCGCGGATATCAGGCACCCAGCCCCCCAAAACCGGGAAAAAGGGATCACCTATCTCAAAGCCGATGTCCGGTCTTTGGAAATGCACAACATTATCAGAAAACACGCCATCGACACCATCGTCCATCTGGCCACCATCGTCACGCCGCCCAAAGGGAGTTCCCGGGATCTGGAGTATTCGGTGGACGTGCTCGGTACCCAGAATATTTTGAATGCCTGCGTGGAAAACGGGGTGACGAAAATCATCGTTACCTCCAGCGGCGCCGCATACGGCTATTATCCCGACAATTCACCCCTCTTAACGGAAGAGGACCCCATACGGGGGAACAGGGAGTTTCCTTATTCCTACCACAAACGGCTGGTGGAGGAGATGCTGGCGGAGTATCGCAGCCAATATCCCGGATTGAAACAGGTTGTCTTTCGGCCCGGCACCATTCTTGGGGAAAATGTCAGCAATCAGATCACCAACCTCTTTGATAAAAGGATCGTTCTGGGGATCAAAGGCGCCGAATCCCCGTTTGTTTTCATCTGGGACCAGGACGTGGTGAACTGCATCCAAAAAGGGATCAGGGAAGACAGGTCAGGCATCTTCAATCTGGCTGGCGACGGCACGCTCACCATGAAAGAGATCGCCGGCATTCTGAAAAAGCCCTATGTGGAGGTTTCTGACACGCTGCTTGAGAGGCTTTTTGGGCTTTTTCAGAAAATCCGAGGGTTCCAGGGGGACATCAAAAAGTCGATTCCCAAAGTTGTGGGCCCCGTCATCATGAACGTTCAAATGGTTCAGGATATGCTCACCCGGTTTCTCCCCGCAAGTCTCCACCCGCTGGTGTCGAAACTTCACAGGGCTCAGAACCGGTTCGGCCAGATTCTTCCGGAAAACATTGCCCCTGTTTTCGACCTGTTGAACGATAACCTGCCGCCATATGGCCCGGAACAGGTGGTTTTCCTGAAATACCGTCCCGTTCTGAGCAACCGGAAACTGAAAGAAGAATTCGGCTATACGCCCCTAAAGACCAGTGAAGAGGTTTTCAGATTCTATTTGGAGCATAAGAAACAGATAAAGGACTGATCATCATGAAAATACCCAAAATATCAGTTGGTTCCGCCAAGAGCGAGACCATCAAGGGAGGCGGGATCGTATCCCGGATCCTCGCGGCTGAAGGTGTTGATACGGTCTTCGGCATCATTGACGGCTCCTATTTCGGACTCTATTCCACCCTCAAACCCAACGGCATCCGCCTGATCACCCCGAGGCACGAATCCAACGCCGTCCACATGGCCGGCGCCTATGCGCGGCTCACCGGAAAACCGGGCGTTTGCATTGCCAGCAACGGACCAGGGGTGGCCAACGTTCTGGCAGGGGTGGCGCTTGAGCATGCCGAAGGGAATCGCATTCTCTTGATTACCAGCACCCGGCGTGAAGGGATCAGCTATCCGGACAGGGGCGGCACATTCCAGTACTTTCCCCAGGTGGAAACCACAAGGCCCGTTACCAAATGGTCCTGCAATGTCACTTCTCACGCCAGGATCGCAGAGATGGTTCAAACCGCCTTGCGTGAAGCGCGTTTGGGCCGGCCGGGGGTGGTGCATATTGACATCCCCGAAAACATCATGAGCACCGATTATGCCCTCGACCCATTATGGTTTCGCCCACCTGAAAGCTATCAGACCTTTGAACCGCTGCCGCCCTCGGAATCTCAGGTTGAAACTGCGGCGGAAATGTTTTTGGCGGCGGAATTGCCCCTGATTCATGCGGGAAGCGGTGTGATTCACGGAAACGCGTCTCTGGCGCTTCAAGAGGTCGCCGCCCTGCTCTCCTCACCCGTCTCCACCAGTTGGAGCGCCAGAGCCGCCGTTGACGAACGCCGAAAGGAGGTTATTCCCGTGATTTACGGGGACGTGGTGTCCCGGCTCCGTGCCGATGCCGACGTGGTGATGGTCCTTGGCTCCAGAATGGGAGAAAACGACGGCTGGACCGGATCATCCAGCCCCGCGTCCGCTCCTTCCCGGAAGTTCATTCAAGTTGATTTGGATCCTTTGGCGCTGGGTGTTGGGGGAAATGTGGATCTGGCGGTTCATTCAGATGTGAAATCCTTTCTTTTAGGCCTGATCCGTCTCCTCAAAAGGATTCAGAAAGTTCCTGATCATGGAGGACGCCTAAAGCGCATATCGGACTACAAAAAGCGATGCGACACCTTGCGAATAAAAATGGACAAGGCATTGGATGACAAAAACATACCAATCCATCCGGCCCGGATCCCCAGCATCTGCCGGGAGGTATTCGACAATGACGCCATCATGATCATCGACGGGGGCCGAACCGCGGCCTGGGCCCACTATTTCCATGAGATTCGCGTTCCCAATACCGTTCTTTCAGCATCCAAGATGGGATATGTGGGGTCCGGTTCACCCTATGCCATCGGTGCCAAGGCCGCTTATCCGGACCGGCAGGTCTACGCGGTCATGGGGGACGGTGCCATGAATTTGAACCAGAGAGAGATCGAAACCAGCATCCGCACGGATTTACCGGTCATCTTTGTGGTGCTGTGCGACAACGGGACGACACCTTTTGCCCCGGACCCTTTTTCTCTTTCGCACACACGTGAAGGGATTTCCCATTCCCAAGGGCATGAGCCGTACCACTGGAATACCCGATTTGATCTGGTCGCCCGTGCCATGGGCGCATCCGGCGAGCGGGTCTCCGATCCCGCAGGCCTTAAAATAGCGCTCAAACGGGCCATTTCGTCACGGAAATGCACGGTGATACATGTGGACGTGGATCCGGAAAAACACCAATCCGTTCTAACGGCAATCAACTGATATGATCAAAAGGTCATGACCTCTTATTTCACCCTCGATGCACTAAAAGAAAAACTCTTCCTGCTTAAGGACTGGATTGCAAGCAATCTTTTCGTCTGGGACAACCTGGTCCACTTGCTGGTCCAGATAGCGGTTCTTCTGGGGGCCTGGATTCTGGGAAGCCTTCTGGGCCGCTGGATTCGAAGGATCATCAATGCCCGGACAAAGGAATCAACTTTAAGAAGCAGACACGCCACCGGTTTTCTCACCCGGTTCATCGCACTCCTGCCACTCATTTTCACCGTTTTCGTGATCTGGCTCTGCACCCGGGCAGTAGAAGGCATAGGATACAGAACCCTTCTGATGGAACTGGTGCTGAATCTCACCATCACCTGGATCGTCATTCAACTGCTCACCTCCCTCATTCTGGACCGCTTCTGGTCCAAGATGATTGCATTGGCTTGCTGGCTCCTGGCCGCGCTCAATATCATCGGTGTTCTGGATGAAACACTGTCGCTTTTGGAAAGCATCGGTTTCACCGTGGGACAGGTCAAGCTGAACCTGCTGACGATCATCAAAGCCGCTCTGATTCTGTTCATTCTTTTGAAAAGCGTTCGATGGATCGGCGGAAAACTGGAGAAGAAACTCTCCGGCGTTTCCGAGCTGACCCCTTCCGCGCGGCTGATGATCACCAAAAGCCTCAACATCGCCATGATCTTCATGGTCACGCTGGTGGCATTGAACAGCGTGGGAATCGATCTGTCGGCCCTGGCCTTCTTCGGCGGTGCCGTGGGCGTGGGAGTGGGATTCGGGCTGCAAAAGATTGTGGGCAATTTCGTGAGTGGCATTATTCTCCTATCGGACAAATCCATCAAACCGGGGGACGTGATACAAGTGGAGGATATGTTCGGATGGATTAAGCACATGGGAGGGCGCTATGTATCCATGATCACCCGGGATGAAAAAGAGATCCTCATCCCCAACGAAAATTTGATCACACAGGAGGTCATCAATTGGTCTTACTCTTCCAAGAAAATCCGCATCAAAATACCGGTGGGCATTTCTTATAATGCAGACCCTCACCTGGCCATTGATCTGTTGGAAGCGGCCGCCGACGGGGTCAGGAGGGTTTTGAGCGACCCGGGACCCAAATGCCGTCTGGTGGGATTCGGCGACAATTCGGTGGATCTACAGCTCCGCTTCTGGATCGAAGATCCCCAGAACGGGGTTGCCAATGTCACAAGCCAGGTCATGCTGAACGTCTGGGACACGCTTAAAGCCCATAATATAGACATCCCCTTCCCCCAAAGAGACCTCCATCTGGATTCGGAAAAACCCCTTCGGGTGGTACAGGTAACTGACGAAGAAAGGGTTTGACGGATCTTCTCGGTGCTCGCCGCTCTCTTAAGGCAACGTCATCACCTTATCACCCCTTGCTGAAAGAGGCGATTTCTCGATCGGCAAACTCGAGTATCCTGGTTTCCAATTGTTTTTGTTTGACGAGATCGTCCAGAATCGGTACGTGGATCGTCAAGGTCTTAAAACGGTTCACGTATTGTTTGGAGATGTTGATTCGGTTCTTATGCTCGGGATGGGCCGCAATATAGAACGCCAGAAAACGTTCGACTTCATCTTGGGAAAAATGGCAGATGACAAAAATGGTATCCAGGTGCTGAACGGGGATGGGAACACTGTATGACGGATTGGTAATTTGCGATACAAAACTTTTGTGTTTTCCCAGGGCTTTTGCCATTTTTTGCCGCAAACCCGAAGGCCTGCTGTTGATGGAATCCTGCAGTATCTTCTTATAACTGGCGATATTGTGTTCTTTGCTATGTTCTGAATCGGTCATTTTAGAATCTGTTCAAGTATCCAAGGATAGCCATCTAATATATTGATTTATCGATGCTATTCAAAATCTCGTTGAATCAGGTCCACCAGTGATTGAATCGCGAGGTGGGCGTCGGTCCCCACAGCCTTTAGAATTACCGTGTCGCCGGAATTCACTTTGAGACTCATTACACGTACAATGCTCTTGGCATCGACCCAGTCCTTATGGGATCGGTTGCATATTCTGATGTCGGATTTGAATGTTTTTGCCAGCGTTGTCAGTTTTACAGATGGCCTTCCGTGCAATCCCATGGCATGCGTAACAACGACCTGTTGTTCCTCGGGCAAGCTGGGTGTTGGTTTATGTTTCATAATTGCGTCTAAGGTGCATCGCTTCAAGCAAGTTAAGTCCTTGATGCAAGTTCTTCGGCTGTTGCAACAACGGTTTTCAAATCGCTGCCACAGGCAGCCTCGGTAGCGGCCATTACAGCCCCTTCCACGATAGGAGCATTGCAAATAACCACGTTTTTCTGTTGTTCCTCCGGCAGAGACTCAATTGCCATCTCGCAATTGGTTTCCGTACCGCCCAAATCAATCAATAGCGCTACCCCTGCCGGACTCCAGCAACTTTCAATGGCACTTTTAATGTCAAGATAATCGGATCCCAAACCTCCGTCCCGATTTCCGCCACACCAAGCCAGCTGAACCGCATCTCCGACCATCTGGCGAACCATATCGGCTGTTCCTTTTGAAATATCCGCCGAATGAGATACAATCACAATTCCAACGCAAGGACTCATAGGTTTCCCTTCTTCATTGTGTACATCTATTGACCCAATTGAAATTTACAGAAGGCAAAGGACCGAACAGGGAAATTGTAGTAGTTTATTAACTCTTCATCCACTTTCATCAGGCTGATTGAAATCCCGGCCATTTCAAGAGAAGTGCAGTATGCGCCGATAAGCGTATCGTGAACGAATATACCGCGATTCTTCAGGATCTTGTGAGCGATGCGACAGACAATCAGCAGCTCCATGTTGGTGGTGCTTCCCAAGTTGTTAATCAACAGGCAAACGCGATCGTTTTTCTTGAAGGGGAGGTCATTGATGATTGACGAAATGATACCTTCCACCAGATCGTCCGCCTTTGTGAGCACTTCTCGATGGACGCCCGGTTCTCCATGAATGCCAAGACCGATCTCGATTTCATTATCACTCAGTTGAAAAGACGGACGTCCGGTCTCAGGCATCGATCCCGCGGAAAGCGCAATACCCATAGACCGAACATGATCCCTGGCTTTTTCGGTGACCCGGCATATCTCATCCAAATCGTCTGTCTCTGATGTAATGGCCCCGGCAATTTTCAATACCAATAAATACCCTGCAATACCGCGTCGATCCCCTTTTCTTTCTTTTGGAGCGGAAGCAATATCATCCTGAATCCGAATGGTCCGGCTGACAATACCTTCTGCCCTGGCCATTTCTATGGCAAAGTCGAAATTCATATTGTCGCCGGCGTAATTAAAAACCAAATTGAGGACACCCTTACCTTTGTCAACTGCTTTCATGGTCTCTAAAATGACATCGGGCGTGGGCGCCGCAAATACATTGCCGCAGGCGGCACCATCCGCCAGATTGAACCCAATAAGACCGGAAGCCAGGGGTTCATGGCCACTGCCACAGCCAAAAACAATACCCACTTTATCTTCCGTTTCCGACTTGACCACTGCATTGATATTGTCAAGTTTTCTCAGCCGGCCATGACTGGCCAGGACTAGGCCCTCTAACAGCTCGGTGACGACATTGGACGGATCATTGATAATCTTTTTGCTTCTTCTCAATTCATCGTCTCCTTTTCGCCCTAATACGAGCGCCGGGGTTAGGGTTCCGGGCTTTTAACAAACCCATTTCCATGGTCTTCCGGATAGTGTGCGATAATTGCCTTCACTTGTCCAATGACAGTGGGTGGGACCGATATGGACGTGACACCCAATCCAATCAGCGTAGACAAATACTGTGGGTCGGAGGCAGCGTTTCCGCAAATGCAAACTTCCTTGCCGGATCGGACGCCAAAATCCACAACTTTCTTAATCAGTTTCAGAACCGCCGGATTATAGGGGTCATAGAGTTCAGAGACATTGGCATCGTCGCGACTGATACCCGTAACATATTGAATCAAATCATTACAGCCAATGCCAAAAAAGTCAACCTGGAACATATCGAGCAAAAGCGCGGCGGCAGCCAATTCGACCATAATGCCTATTTCGGGAGATTCCGCTTTTGTTCCCGCGTTGCGTAGGGATTCCAACTCCTCGTGCAACAGCGTTTTGGTCGTTTCAAGTTCTTGGGGAATCGTTACCATGGGCAATAAAAGCCGAATGGGGCCTTCCGCGGCGGCCCGTGCCATGGCTCTCAGTTGTACTCGAAATACTTCGGGACGTCTGAGAGAAAGCCTGATGCCTCTTAATCCCAAGAAAGGGTTTGCGTCGCACTCCGGCGTTAACCCGGGAATCGGTTTGTCTCCGCCGGCATCCAGACTCCGCACCGTCACCGTCTTTCCGCCGGCCCATTTTAACAATTTCAGATAGGACTGAAATTGTGTTTCCTCATCACACAGTTTTTCGAGGCTTGGAAAAAGCAATTCCGTCCGTGTCAGACCGATACCATCACAGTACGCGGGGTTCACATGACTCAGATTGTCCAGCGTGTTTATGTCTATATTTACGCGAATGACATCTCCCGTCCTGGTTGTTGCCGGCTTTTCCAGATATTTGTTTTGAATACTGATCTGCTCTTGAAGATGGATCATGTGATCACGGATTTGCTTCATGGTGGGCTTGCTGGGCCGGTAGATCAGCGCGCCCCGGTTCGAGTCGATAGCGGCGGGTTCTCCCTGGATCAGTTGTCCATGCTCAATATTGAGATTGGTCAGCAGAGGTATCCCCTGGGCAATGGCCAACATGGCGACGTGGTTGGTCGTACTGCCGTATTTAAGGGCAATTCCGCAGTAGTTGGACCAGTCCGTTGCAATGAAAGTGGACGGAACCAGATCATTGGCCAGGTAGATGGCGTTTTTAAGCACGGGTTTTGGCTGCTGGCTGAAAGGCATCTGCAGCGCTTGAATGACGCGGGTTTTGAGATCGGCAAAATCGTTGGCACGATCGGAAAAATAGCCTTCTTCCTTTTTTATTTTGTTAATATGCTGATCGATATATCGACCCCAGGCTTTCGAAGCCGAATTGCCCCGGGCAATTTCACCGAATATGGGCTCGGTGAGTTCCGGATCTTCCAATAACGCCACTTGTACCGATAAGATTTGAGCACCCAGTTCATCCGCACTATCCACCAGTTCCATCAGCTGATCCCGGGCCGTCTTTATGGCGTCCAAAAGCTTTTGTTGTTCGGCCTCATGGGTCCCCTTTATTGGATACGGCTGAGGCGGAGGTGAGATAATATCCAATAAACCGGTCACGCATCCTTCGGAAGCCGTTTTACCATAGAATATGATCTCTTCATTTGTTTCGGCGATTGGTATCGGGCCGGAAGAAAGTCCCCGGAATTCATCGGCCAAATCGCAGACGGCATTGACAAAAAGCTGACTGGATTTTGCGCCGGGATCAAGATGTCCGACGGATCGTTCTTTTAAATAGGAAGCCCGCCCCTTCGTTGCCATCATGGGGCGGGTGGATTCAAATCCCTCTTCGGCAACCTTGCGAATCTTATGGATCAACGCCCTTTTTTCGATTTGGTCCCCGGAGATTGCTTTGAGTGCTTCAGCCACCGGCACCAACACATCCAACATGGTTTTTTCCCCGGCTTCCGATTTTCCCCGCTTCTTAACTTCATCCACCCCCATTGACACCAGTTCCGCCAGTTCGCCTAATCCCATGGTCTCATTGCAGGCAGCCTTACTCATTCCGATGAACAAGCTGCCATACAGGGGGCCGGAAGCACCGCCGATACTCATCACCAGGGTCATCCCGAATTGGTGCAGGATTTCAGACAAGCCAAGCCGTTGATCCATGACGTCCAATTCGTCAACGGCCTTGACGCCCCGGCACATGTTAATTCCGTGATCGCCGTCCCCGATGATGATATCCAGCTCCGTCAAGAGATCAGAATGCTGTTGAATGGTCTCAGCAAACTTTCTGGGCGCATGCGTTACTATAAACCGAACCAGGTTTTCTCTCCGATTCACCGTCATCCCCCTGGAAAAAGCCCTACGGATACGCACCTATATGAATCGCATATCTCGATCTTCCGTATAATAAGAGCGCCTTTTTCAAAGAAAAACAGACAGGGGAACACCCTTTGCCCAGAACATCATTTTGCCGTGATGAATGCTTTCATTTCATTCAATATCAAAAAAACCGAAATGGATCCGGGATCAGGGTATCCAAGAGCCCGATCGCCCAACGATTTTGCCCTTCCGAAACTGGCAACCATCTCTTTGGTTGCTTCCATCCCAAGCCTGGCAGCTTCCGCCGCAGCGGTGATGCCCTCCGTTAGGGAACTGTACCCTTCCGATACATTGGCGGCAGGTTCAAGGGCGTCGATCATGGTTTTGTCGCCAGGCTGTGCTTTACCTCTTTTCTTAACGGCTTCCAATCCACTTCGCAAAAGCACCGACAGATTAAGGGCATTCAACTGCTCCTGCCCCACCAATTCTCTGGCCGCCCCCGTAAACAATGTCCCAAAAAGGGCACCGGATGCACCGCCAATGGAATTCATTAAGGAGAAACCTATTTTCTTTAATAGATCGGTCAAGGAGTTGAATTCCTTTTCATTCAGTTCCTTTAAAACCGTTTCGAATCCGCGTTGCATGCCAATCCCATGGTCCCCGTCACCAATGGCCTGATCCGCTTTGGTCAGCATATCAACATTGTCGATGATCGATTGCGCGACTTGTTTGAACATGGCAACGATTTGATCCATTTCCAAATACGCTTTTTCCATGACCGCAAATAATCCTTTCAATTCGCCAAAAAAGAACGAATATGGAATCTAGAATTTCGACAATGCCAGGGATTTCGCCGGCATATCGTAATACTTCATCAGTTCGTCGTCGAGCTTCATAAAACTGATTGAAAATCCGGCCATTTCCAATGATGTGCAGTAAGTGCCGAGTAGCGTATCGTGAACCTGAATATTGGACGCATCCAGGATTTGACGAATCTTCCGATTGACGATCAGAAGTTCCATGTTCGTTGTGCTCCCCAGGTTATTGACCAGGAGACAGATGTTATCGCCGCTTTGAAAGGGAAGGTCTTCCAGCAGTTTCCCGACCATCATTTCGGTTAACGCATCGGCCTTCATCAATTTCCGCCTTTCGATGCCAGGTTCCCCGTGAACGCCGAGTCCAATTTCAATTTCATCATCATCCAAAACAAAGGTCGGTTCCCCGGTTTCAGGAATCGATGCTCCGGAAACGGCAACGCCCACGGAGCGGATGTTGTCTCTCGTTTTGATGGCAATACGTTCCAATTCATCAAGATCCGTCACGGTTCCCGCTGCCGCGCCAACCACCTTCAGTGCTTGAACGGTACCGGCAATTCCCCTGCGATCCGTTATCTTGTCTTTGCCGGCGGAGTAAACATCATCCCACACCTGAACCGATCGTGTTTCGATGCCCTCATCGGCCGCCATTTCAGATGCAATTTCAAAATTCAGGTTGTCTCCGGCGTAGTTGAGCACCAGGTTAAGAACGCCGGCACCTTGATCAACTGCCTTGATGGCTTCGAATATGATATCCGGCGTCGGAGACGCAAACACATTTCCGCAAACCGCGCCGTCAGCAAGGTTTTCACCCACATACCCGCCGGTCAAAGGTTCGTGCCCACTTCCCCCGCCGGTTATCAAGCCAACCTTGTTCTTGGGCAAATCGGTTTTAACGACCGCGGTCGTACCTTCAATCACACGGATCCTTCCATGATATGCTGCCACCAACCCTTCCACTAACTCAGGCACAACGAGTTTGGGATCGTTCACAATCTTCTTTGTTTTTTTCATGTTAACCTCCACTTATGACGTGTATAAATGGTTTGGAACAATCAGTCCAAAATTCGTTGAGAGTCTTGATCAAAAAACAACACATGATTCCACAAAACGCCGAAGTTGGTTTTTTCATGCGGCTTGTATTTACCAAAAGGCCGCGTCACGGCCCGGAGCTGTTCTCCCTTGAATTTCATTGAAAGAACTTCTTCAACGCCTAAGTTTTGAATTGTTTCGATTTCTCCCTCGAGACTGATTCCTTTATCCGAATCGCGTGTACCCGGCGTAAAACCCATTGATTGATCCTCTTTCATGCCGTCGACCTCACCGGACAGATGGAATTCCCCTTCCAAAATGACATCTTCAGGCCGAAAACCGATGAATTTCGCTCTTTCCGGCAGGCTGATGTCCAATAACTCCGTCGGGAGAATATTGATTTTTGGTGATCCCAGCCGATATGCCACATAAACGGAGTTGGGATTCTTATAGATGTTCTCCGGCGTATCGATTTGAATCAGTTCTCCCTCTTTGATAATCCCGATGCGATCAGCCATGGTCGTGGCTTCCACATGGTCGTGGGTGACAAAGAGCAGCGTGGCTCCCAGTTGAACCTGGATGTTCTTCAATTCCAGTCTCAATTCCTCCCTCAGCTTGGCATCAAGGGAAGAGAGCGGCTCATCCATCAGAAAGATATTGGGCTTTCTGACAAGGGCCCTCCCGATGGCGACGCGCTGCATTTCCCCTCCGGAAAGATGGGTCGCCTTGTTTGAGAGTTTGTCTTCAATGTGAAGGGTCCTTGCAACACTCCTGACCGTTTCGTCAATCTCTTTCTTGCTCAAAGACCTGAGCGGCGATCTCAAAGGAAATGCCAGGTTTTTATAAACCGTATAGTTGGGGTAAAGAGAGTACTGTTGAAAGACGAAAGCAACATCTCTCTGGGCCGGCTGGTACTGGGTTACGTCTTCATTTCCGATAAAGACCTTTCCCGAATCGACCTTTTCGAGGCCCGCGATCAAGCGCAGGGTCGTGGTCTTGCCGGCGCCGGTGGGCCCCAAGAGAACCACGAATTCGCCGTGCTTGACCGTAAAGGAAAGGTTTTTGACGGCCTGTGTGTCTTCGAAGGCTTTGGATATGTTTTCTACTCTTGTTTCAGCCATTTAATCACTTCAACGCATAAACCGGCTCTTGATTGCCGTTTCATCGTCGCCATTGAAAATAATAATATTGTCGGGATCAAATTCCAGACCGATATTGTCCCCGATTTTTGCCTGGGTGGTGCCGGCGGTTCTGGATTTGATCCTGCCGAACTCCGTATCAACCGTAATGATTTTGTTGGCGCCAAGATATTCGACGCCATAGACGGTCCCTTTGATGTCTCCGTTGTCCACAACACTGATGTTTTCGGGTCTTATGCCCAGATAGTTGAAATCCGTGTGGGAGTCCTCATGACATTCGGGAATGGTCAGTTGGGACCCGTTCAGTGCCACCGTGGTACTTCCTTTGGACACAAAAGCGTTTACATCAATGAAATTCATGGCAGGGCTTCCGATAAAGCTGCCGACGAATTTGGCCCGGGGCTTGTTGTAGATGGTTAAGGGGTCATCCGCCTGGAGCATGACACCTTTGTCCATAATGCCGATCCGGTCCCCCATTGCCATGGCTTCATTCTGGTCGTGGGTCACGTAAACGGTGGTTGCATTGATGTCGTTATGCATCTTTTTGAGTTCATAGGACATGATCTCTCTGAACTCCGCATCCAGGGACCCCAGCGGCTCGTCCATCAAAAACGCTTTGGGCCGCCGGATAATGGCTCTTCCAAGAGCAACCCGTTGTTTGTCTCCTCCGGACAGGGCCGAGACTTTGGATTTGAGGACCCCCTCCAGATGGAGCAGTTTTGCCACCTCCCGAACCCTTTTCTTGATTTCGGACCTGCTTCGTCCCTGGGTTTTCAATGGAAACCCGATGTTCTTCTCAACATTCATATGGGGATACAGGGCAAACATCTGAAACACGAAGGCGATGTTTCTCTGGGAGGCCCGCAAAAAGGTGATATCTTCCGAGTCCAAATAGATTTTTCCGCTGGTTGGAAATTCAAGACCCGCGATCATCCGAAGGGTGGTTGTTTTTCCGCAACCCGAAGGCCCTAGCAGCACAAAAAAATCGCCATCCCTGATGGTGAGACTGGAGTCGGTTACGGCAACAAAATCACCAAACTTCTTACTTAAATCCTCTATTACAATTTCAGCCATAATGTCCCTTACTATTCCGGAAAGTGACTCACGACAATGAACGCAAGGGTGCCGAACAGGATAAACTTGAATGAATGGGAATAGAGCGTTAGGGAAAATGGCTGCATGAACATGAATATCCCGATACCGATAATTCCCGACGCGATATTTTCCAGGGCATTTCTACCCAATAGTTTGAATTTGCGACCCTTTGTGGTTTTCATCGTTTGACCGCTCCAAATGTAATGCCTCTTAACAAGTGCTTTCTCAGCAAAATCGTAAAAACAACCACCGGCAACAGGAATACCATGGTGGCAGCGGAAATGGCCGGCCAATCCAGACCTCCTTCTCCGATGATGGTGGGAATGAAAGGCGGCAATGTCTGTGCTTCACGAAATGTCAAGAGAATTGCAAAGGCATACTCATTCCACGCAAAGATCAAACAGAAAATGGCGGTGGCGGCAATGCCGGTGGCTGCCTGGGGCAGAATGATCTTGAAGAATGCGCTCATTCTGGAATATCCGTCCACCATGGCCGCGTCTTCGTATTCTTGTGGGATTTCGTCGATGAATCCCTTGAGCAACCATACCGAAAGGCTCAGATTCACAACGGTGTAAAGCATGATCATCCCCAGATGGGAATCACTCAAGCCCAGCTTCCGGTACATGAGAAAAATGGGGACCGCCGCCGCGATGGGCGGGAACATGCGCGTTGACAGGACAAAGAAGAGGAGGTCGTTTTTTAAGGGTATCCGAAACCTGGAAAAGGCGTAAGCGGCAATGGTTCCCAAAAATACGGAGAAGAACGTGGCGCCGAAACCGATGACGATTGAATTGACAAACCGATGAAAAAACCGTGAAGGGCCTGCGATGACCATCTGTCTTTTCCGTACGATCTCCTCATACCATGTTTTCGGGGGCGGCAATGTCTTCAGATATTCGGCCGACTGCCGGGTTCTCTGGGTGAACAGGTTGACAAACCCTTCCAGAGACGGTTCGGACATGACCTTGGGCGGATAGGAAATGGCATCGGTGACGCTCTTGAATGCCGTTGAAACAATCAATACCATGGGGATAAATGTGATGGCCGCGTACATGATGATGAGAAAGGCGGCAATCCTCTTGCTGCTGGGAGAGGGTTCCAACGGAGATCTGGTTGTATCAATCGGTGCTGACATGTTATTTCTCTTTGATCTTATTTAAGAACTTGACATAGATGTTTCCGGCCCCCAACACGGTTACGAAAAGAATAACGGCAAAAGCCGAACTGTAGCCGGTTCTCCATTTTTCAAAGGCCGCCCGTTTGAGGTGGATTGAAGCCAGTTCCGTAACGGATCCGGGTCCGCCGCCCGTCAGTTCGTTCACAAGATCGAACATCTTGAAGTTCTCGATGCCTCTGAGCAGAACGGCCAGCATCAAAAAAGGGAGCACCGATGGCAGCGTAATATGAATGAACTGCTGCCATTTGCTGGCCCGGTCGATTTCCGCGGCTTCATAGAGGTAATCCGGAATGGACCTGAGACCCGCCAGACACATGAGCATGACAAAAGGTGTCCACATCCATGTATCCACAATAATGATACTCCATGGCGCCAGGGTAACATTGCCGATCATGGTGAATTCACCGAAATCATGAATGGCGTTCACGATGTAATTGAACAGTCCCGCCTGCGGCTGGTAGATGTACTTCCAGAAGACACCCACCACCGCAGGAGAAAGCATCATCGGCAAAACAACGATGGTCGTCAGCAATTGGTGGCCTTTGAATTTCTTGTTGAGAAGAAGTGCCAGCCCGAGACCCAGAAGCGCCTGAAAAAGAATGGACCAGAACAGGAAATGGGCCGTGGCCTGCAGATTAAGCCAGACATCTTCATTGGTTAATATCTTCTTGTACCATTTGAGCCCCACCCAGGCGATTTCCACTCCCCGTCTATTGGCCTTATAGTTTGTAAAAGAGAGATAGACGGTCCAGATCAGGGGGTAGATATTGATGAAAAGCAGCAATATAATGGTGGGAAGGGTAAAGAGCCATGCAATGGCACGGTCGGACATATTCAGGAGTTTTCGGTTGATTCTATTGAGCATCTTTTATATTTTTCGCATTATTGTACGATTTTGCGTGATAGTCGCACGCACGTTTTGCCGCTCCCATTTCATTTGCTGGATGCCTGAGTCCGGAGGATGATGCGGATTCCACCGCGGGCAAAAGGTCTGACCGCGGCACAATCCGCATCCACAATGAGAACCAGCGTTTTTTCAGTCTGGAAAAAGACTCGGATAGAAGGCCTATTTCTTAAGTCTTCCCTCTTCTATAAAGATCTCTTCCCAGTCGTCTTTGAGCTTGTCAAGGGCTTGTTTCGCAGTCCCTTTGTTCCCGACAATATAGTCGTGGAGACGTTTCTGCATGGGGAGCATCAACTCCACGAAAAAGGGCTCCTGCCAGAAATCCTTGACTTTTTCCATGGAGTCCAGAAAACCTTGGGCATAGGGCTGCGATTCCGGGAATTTGGGATCCAGAAGAACCGCCTTATGGCATGAATACCCCCCCAGCTTCCACCATTTTTTCTGAACATCAGGCTGTGCAAACCATTTGATGTATTGAAGTGCCAGATCTTTCTTGTCGGAATAGGCGACCACCGACATTCCCTGTCCGCCGAGCGTTGCTCCAGGGGCCAATTGGTCGGGATTGGAAAAGAAGCCGGTCTTTCCGAAGCCGACATTTTCATTTTTATTGATGCCGGGGAAGAACGCGTACCAGTTCATCTGCATGGCAACCTGGCCGGAGGTATAGGCATCCAGATTCGCCGACATGTAGGCGTCGGAGTGTCCGGGAGGCGAACAGCAGTCATAGAGTTCCTTGTAGAATTCCAGCGCTTCAACGGCATTGGCGCTGTTGACGTATCCGTCCATGTGGTACGGTTTTTGGGGATCCTGATATTGAAAACCCCAGGCATAGAGCGCGGAAGTGGCGCCCATGGTAATCCCTTCCGACCCTCTTTCCGTAAAAATCGCGACACCATACCGTTTTTTGCCGTCAATAACCCTTCCCTGGAAGAATTTGGCGACATCCCTCAGTTCATTCCAGGTTTTCGGCGGGGCCAGTTCATAGCCGTATTTTTCCTTGAACTCTTTCTTGAGTTCAGGTTTTTCAAACCAGTCTTTTCGATAGGTCCAGGCATTGGCGTCCCCGAAAGCGGGCAGAGCGTAGTAGTTGGGAGTCCCTTTGGGCCAGGTGGAATAGCCGTAAACCGTGGGCTCAAGGAAGTCGGCCATGGTAATCCCTTCCTTGTCAAAGAAATCGTTCAGCTTCACGTAGTGCCCGTATACGGCCCCACCGCCGATCCATTGGCTGTCGCCGATCAGAACATCAAAGGTTTTGCCCCCCTGGTTCAGTTCATTCAGCATTCTGTCGGCAAAGTTGGGCCATGGAACGAATTCGAATTTTACCTCGATGCCGGTCTTTTTTGTAAAGTCTTTGGACAATTCCACCAGAGCATTGGCCGGGTCCCAAGCGGCCCAACCCAGAGTGATGTACTTATCCCCCGCAGCCATTGCCGAACCGGTAAATCCGAAAACCATGACGAAAACCAAAATGACAACATTTCTTAACATCCCTTTCATTTTCATCTTTCTTCTCCCTTTTTTAGATATAAAGTTTGGATATAAAGACAATATTCCACGAACCGATGAACCGAAAAACCAACCGCTCGTTTCAATTCGAATCGGATTCGTTAATATTGGGACATTATTTTGTTTAGCCGACTAAACTAAACTGAATTCTACTAAACTTCAAACCATACCACAATTAGGACCACACAAAGCATCGTAACCGCACAACATTCATTAATTACAGGCAAATTAACACGCCTGAACCGCCTCTGGCGGCGACTTGACCTTCGGGAGCCTGGCTCAACTGCGCCGTAAACTAAACTAAACCCAACTTCTTGTCAACAAAAAATTCACTTTTAGAATAGGAATATTGAAACCTGCCGTTGGACGGAAAATCAGAAGATAGGCGCCTGTGGAATCGTTTCAGACGCAGGCGCGAATATGGCAGCTTTTGAAACAACTGAAATGAGGTTTTTTTTGGTCTCGGTTAAACGTTGCTGGTGGCGTCTACGATCTGAAGGAAGCTATCGAGGTCAAGACTGGCCCCGCCTATGCCCACGCCGTCCACATCTTCAATCCCAAAGATCGCTTGAACATTGCGGGGCGTGACGCTACCTCCGTAAATAATTCGCGTTCGGAGCGCGGAGCGTTTCGAGAACAGCCTTTCCAGCTCTTTGCGGATATACTGATGCGCTTCCGCTATCTGATCTTTATTGGCAACAGCACCGGTGCCAATGGCCCATCTCGGCTCATAGAGGATACATGCTTTTTCCAAATCGGATGGTGAAACGTGGTTTAAGCAGACCCTTAATTGCCTTTCCAGGACATTAATGGTCAATTCAAGCTTTCTTTCTCGAAGCGTTTCACCGATACAAATTATCGGATTTACTCCCGATTTCATCAGGCTTAGGGCCTTTTTGTTGACAGTTTCATCTGTTTCATCAAAATACTTGCGCCTTTCGGAATGCCCGATCATGCAGTATTTGGCGCCGATGTCCGCCAACATGGGGGATGATATTTCGCCCGTATATGGGCCCCACTCTTCCCAATAAACATCCTGCCCGGAGATTGAAATAGGGCTTGGCCGGTCTATTCTATCCACCATCGTTTTAATGACGCTATGGGGAACACACAGCACGATTTCCAGTTGACCGCTCCTGTCTCCGGTTTTCCGCATCAAATTTTCCAGGTAGTCCACACTCTGCAAAACGGTCTTGTTCATTTTCCAGTTGCTCAATACAACGGGAATCCTTCCAGATAACACCACCTTGTTCTTTTCCCTCTGTTTCATTGATTTCGTAACAGCGTTGGCGCATTATAAAAAGACCGATCCCGCCTGACCCGTGATGGGATGGGATCAAGGCGGGAAAGATATTTTTCACTGCACCACGGGGCTACAGGTAATGGCGTTGAATCTTGTCACGGGCCTCTTCATAGGAACGCCTGATCTCTTGGACCTTCGGATCCTCAGACACCATGGGGGGTGCAATGTCCCAGAAACCGCTCTTCCCCCCAATGGACATCTCATAGGGATCCACCTCAATCACGACCACTGAAAGCCCCTTTTCGCCTTTGGCCCGCTCCATGGATGCGCGCAATTCCTCCCCTGTGGCGGCCTTTTGGACCTTGGCGCCCAGGCTTTCAGCGTGTTTGGCGAAATCGATGGGAAGAAAATCGCCCGCCTTTTCTTCTTCTCTCCGCCGTTCTCGAAACTCCACGTTGAAACCTTCCCCCGTGGTCGCCACCTGCAGGGCCCGAATGATCTGATACCCGTGATTCACGAATACACAGACGGTCATATCAATCCCTTCCCTGGCAGCCACTATCAAATCGCTGGGATTCATTAAATAGGTACCGTCTCCAATGCACACGCAGACGTTTTTCTCCCCCGCCATTACCAGGCCGATCCCCGAGGGAATCTCGTAAGTCATACAAGAGTAGCCAAAATCCAGGTGGCACCTTTTATCAAGAGCGGTGTCCCAAAGCTTGTGCACATCTCCGGGCAGGCTGCCCGCCACCGCCACCACATAGGAATTCTCGGGAACCGCGTCATTGATGATCTTGATGGCCTGTGACTGGTTGAGCGGTTCCCCTTCATTTGCCAAAAGGGTCGGTGATGCCAGGTCCTTCCATTCCCTTTTGGCCCTCTCCGCCCTTTGGATCCATTCTTCATTGGGTTTAATGCCGGCTTCTTCAGCCCCTTGCGCCAGGCTGGAGATACCTTCCCGGGCGTCGGCAAGGATCGGTTCGGCGGCGAACTTAAACGCATCCTTGCCAAGGACGTTGATGGAAGCGAATCGGACATCCGGATTTTGAAAGGCCGTCTGAGAAGAGGTGCATACATCCAGCATGCGGGTTCCGATGGCGAGTACGAAATCCGCTTCCTCCGCCAACTGGTTGGCTGCCGAATTGCCGGCAACACCCACGCCGGCCATTGCCATGGGCCATGCGTCCCCCATGGTGCTCCGGCCCGCAATGGTTTCCACCACGGGGATACCGAAGGTTTCGGCAAAATCGCGCAGTTCCGCTTCCGCCGCCGAATAATATACACCGCCGCCGCTCATGATGAGCGGTTTCGCGGCATTCTTGAGCATTTGGAGCACCCTGGCCACCTGAGGTGCCGCGGGGGGCCGCCGGTCCACATGCCAGACACGCTTGTTAAAGAGTTTAACCGGGAAATCACCTGCTTCGCTCTGGACTCCCTGGCACAGTGACAGGGTAACGGCACCCGCCTCATCAGGGCTCGTAAGGACCCGCGCCGCTTCCATGAGGGACGGGATCAGTTGTTCCGGACGAACGATCTTGTCATAAAAGACACTCACCGGCCGCAGCCCGTCCGCGATACTGAAGTCGTATTCAATGGTATGCTCCAGCTGCTGCATCACGATCCCCTGGCGGCGGTTGGCGTAATGATCGGAAGGGAGAAGGAGCACGGGAACCTTGGTGATGGTGGCGCCGGCGGCTCCCGTATACATGTTGGCCGTGCCGGGCCCGATGGAGGCCGTACAGGCCATGGTGGAAAGGCGCCTTTTGGCACGGGCGAAGCCAACGGCCATATGCACCATGCTCTGCTCGTGAAAGGGCTGATGAAACGCGATTTCCCGGCCGCATTCCATAAACCCCTGCCCCAAACCGGACAGGTTGCCGTGCCCGTAGATGCCGCAAGCTTTCGGAATCAACCGCTGCTCCCTGCCGTCTCGCTCGGTCCATTGATTCTGCAGGAATAGCGCCACTGCCTGTCCAACGGTAAGCCGGATCGTCTTTTCCATCGCTTTCTCCCTCCATTATTGAGTGTCAAGCATCTCTCTGCAATTGTGTTTTAGCGAACGTACCCTCCTTGCTTCATTTACGGTTGCATATGAAAGCACATCAATCTATATTTGGCAATTGAATATTCCTCATCTTCATTACAAGTTTTGGGAGGGGCAAAAATGAAAATTGGCTTTAACATGTTTTTGTGGACCGGACACGTCACCGAAGAACACCAACCGATCATGAGCGCCCTGAAAGAGAAGGGGTATGACGGGGTTCAGATACCCGTTCTGGAGGGGGAGGTATCCCATTTCGAACATCTAAAAAAGATGCTGGAAGACCTGGAACTGGACTGCACCGCCCTTTCCATCATTCCGGAAGTGGAGATGAATCCCATCTCCGACGACCCCCAATGCCGGCGGAAGGGTATCGATTATATGAAGTGGGCTCTCGATTGTACGGCGGCCTTGGGCAGCGATCAATTGTGCGGCCCCCTCCACCAGCCCCTGGGGCATTTCAGCGGGACCGGCCCCACCGACGCGGAAATCGATTATGCCATCGAATTTCAACGCCGGGTGGGAGATTATGCACAGGCAGCGGGAATCACCATCTGCCTGGAGGCGATCAATCGATTTGAATGCTATTTTGCCAACATCATGGCGGATCTTTGTGCCTTTCTGGGGCGCGTGGATCATCCGGCCATCAGCGGCATGTACGACACCTTCCATGCCAATCTTGAAGAAAAACACGTCACAGACTGTATCAAACCGGCGGCTCCATGGATCAGCCACGTCCATATTTCCGAAAACGACAGGGGCACCCCCGGCAAGGGTCACATTGATTTTGCGGCGGTATTTAGAGAACTGAAATCGATGGGATACGATGGATGGTTGACCATCGAATCCTTCAGCCGTGCCCTGCCCCAACTGGCGGCCGCAACCTGTATCTGGCGGGACCTCTCTCCCACCCTGGACGAGGTCTGGCAAGAAGGGTTCGATTTGATCCGTAACGGCTGGGATGCCGTCTGACACATCCCCCCCTCTTTGGCATCAAGAGAAGGGGGGGCAAGAAGGATCTACGGCGCAGGATCCTTTGTTTGAGAGTATCCGCACTTTCTGACAAATCTGGCATTATCTGCTATCTGTAAAACCATTTAATGCTTCGAAGGTGATTAAGGTTAAGAACATCAATCTTTAATGTTTGCAGGCAGTTAGAGAGGGGGAAATCATCCGTAAAAACAAGATATTTCCCCTTTGCCAATGATATAATCCCGGTATCAGTCAAACCAAGTCTTGAAAAGAAACGATTTTCACATACTTTCCTTGACGGCTCGTAAGTCTCCACCAGGACTTCCACTTGCGCAATGAATTTCAGGAAAAAACCTTCCCTTGCTTCCCCTGAAAGCGTATTTGATAGGTTGCTGATTTCAGTAAGGATATTGGGTGTTGTTATAACAGATGAAAAAAAGGCGATTGTATTTGAAACCAAGACAAAATCGTCTTTTGAAAACTTCTTGGTCCTTTTAAACGAAGAAATCCGATTCAGATCATATTGGCCCATGAAATATAGAAGCAGAATATTGGTGTCGACTATCAGCCCCTTGCTCCTATATTTCTCAATTAGGCCTTTAAAGTAGTCCATATATCCTATACTTTTCTTATCTTCATTGACTTAAGGTCTCCTGTATCAGCACTGATCTTAATGATTTTAAGATCTCTCGGTTCTCCAAAAAAATCACTTGCGCTTTTTCCAGGTGCTCTAAAGCTGAGTGTTATAAGCCAGAATTTTTCATCATCGGTCAACTCGGCCTCTTCGAGCAGAACATTTCCCAAATCATAACTTGGGTATAGAGATTTAAGATGCGAAAGAGCCGCTTCTGATGCCTGTCTGACGTCAATCATTTTTGCTTCTCCAAGGTTGATGGTCCTGTAAAAAGTAAAACCAATTTAACCATTTGAAATACTTGCGAATAAAATCGCTTTTGCCTTGATTTTCGACTTACATTTTGCTATAGA
>JANQDY010000004.1 GCA_028278625.1 Thermodesulfobacteriota bacterium | reverse complement strand
TCTATAGCAAAATGTAAGTCGAAAATCAAGGCAAAAGCGATTTTATTCGCAAGTATTTCAAATGGTTAAATTGGTTTTACTTTTTACAGGACCATCAAGTTTAAGAATCTAAAAACGATCTTCATCCAAGAAAGCTTCATCTTCAGGCCTGGTTTTTTTGGGGGCCGGCGCTGAAAGCGCTTTTGCCTTCCCGCGAACCGGCCTTTTCTCAGCAGGTGTATTTTCATGCACCCGCCTAACGCGTGTCACGTCCTCCGTTTCCGATTTTCCGCCCACCAAACCGGATAATTCAGCCACCAGATCCTTCATCCCATTCAACTGAACAGTCATCTCCTGTGAAGAAGACGCAGATTCCTCCGCGGTTGAAGCTACCTGCTGAACAACCTCATCCATTTCCGCCACTGCATTGTTGATCTGTTCGATGCCCTGGGCCTGTTCACTGGACGTAGCGGAGATGTCAGACACCAGTTCTCCCACCTTAGAGGCATTCTCAGCCACTTGCTTGAAATCTTCATCGGTCTTGCCCACGAGGCTCGATCCGTCATTTACCTTTTTTACTGTCCCTTCAATGAGTTCAGCCGTATTTCTTGCGGCCTCGGCAGCGCGCATGGCAAGATTTCTCACCTCATCTGCCACAACGGCGAACCCGGCCCCAGCTTCGCCGGCCCGCGCGGCCTCAACAGCGGCATTCAGCGCCAGAAGATTGGTCTGAAAGGCAATTTCATCGACGGTTTTGATGATTTTGGATGTTTCTTCGCTGGCTTTGGAAATGTCCGCCATGGAGTTCCTAAGAGCAGACATGGATTCATTGGCCTGCCCCACTACTTGATTGGCTTCTTTCATCAAATGGTCCGCCTGCCCGGCATTACCCGCATTCTGTTTGGTCATGGAGGACATTTCTTCAAGGGATGAAGAGGTCTCTTCAATGGATGCCGCCTGTTGGGACGCCCCTTCGGCCAGTTGTTGACTGCTGGAGGAAACTACGCTCGATCCGGACGCCACCATTTGGGAAATCCGCGTAAGACCTACCACAATCCTCTTTATTGAATTGGCAAGCGTGCGCCTCGCGAGGACCACGGCGAAAATGCCGGAGATCGCAAGAAGTACCAGCGAGATAAGAATGCCTTTAAGGTACAGGTCCCCTCTGTCGACCAGTTCTTGGACTCGGCCTTTGGTCCGCGCGTCGAGCAATTGAAAAAAATCATCAATTGGCCCCATGATTTTGGCTTTGTCCGCATGATATTTGTCATCAAACATGATCCGACGGGCCATTACGTCCGCGGGTTCCTTGCCCGCGTACTTTGTTTTGCCGTCCGGCTCAAATCCCTTGATGGCGTTCATGGCCTTGACCTCCGTGGACACCAGGTCGTTGGAATTGTCGCCGGCCTCCTTCAGCTTGCCGAATTCGGCGTCCGTAAAATGAAGATCTTTCATGATATCGGTCTGGAGGATTGTTTCTCCGGGTTTGATGGTAAAATCTTTGGGGCGCGGGGCCTTGCCTCCGATCCAGGACCGCCATTTCAGAATCAGGTTATAGGCCTCTTCGTGTTTGGGATCGCCCCCGGTGGACACAAAGGTTCTGGCGAGTCGGGTCAGATCGTCGGAACTCTGCCGGAGTTCGTCGGCGATTAGATAGGACAAATACCGTATTTCTTGACTTTCATTCAGTTCACTCTGATTGCGAGCCATAAAGACGGACAAGATTCCGAGAATAATCATCAGAATCACGGGGATTGCATAAATCACATTTCTTAAGGCTTTTGAGGTCATGATGCGAAACTCCTTTCAACAGATGTTTTACTTGTTAATAAGTGGTTAATGATCCTGCGGTTTTCATTGGTTCGCATTTTGTAGGGTTTCAATCTCGCCTGCACTCAAAACCCGGTCAATGTCGAGCAGGATCTTAACCCCCCCTTCCATCTTGGCCATACCGAGGATGGACTCGGTTTCCAGCTTCGCGCCAAAAGTGGGGGCATCCTCAATGTCGTCGGCTTTGATGTTCAGAACTTCGGATACCGCATCAACGACGATGCCAATCATAATGGTGCCGGTTTGCCCTTCAATCTCCACCACGATGATACAGGTGCGCTCTGTGTAGTCCATTTCTTCCATTCCGAACTTGAGCCTCAAGTCCATTACGGGGATCACTTTTCCCCTCAGATTAATGACCCCTTTGACAAAATCCGGTGTTTGAGGAACGGATGTGATCGGCATCATGCCGATGATCTCCTTGACCTTTAAAATGCCTATTCCATACTCCTCTTCGGCCAAGGTGAAACTGAGGTATTTGCCCTCTTTTTCAAGGCTTGCCTGTACCACCTGGCCCAATATTTTGTCTGGTTCCGCCATACCTTTCATGCCTCCCTTCAAGAGATCGCCTGGATTATTTCTTCTCAGGCATATTTTTTTGACAGCGGCAGCATCTTTGAAATTACTATTCGAATAGGTCAAGAAACGTCGTCATAGGATGGGTCTAATAATAACAGGCCGCTCTTATCCCCATAAGCCCCAAAAAACATGCCAAAAAGATATTCCTGGAAAGGAATCTTTCCGTCTTGCTGTTCTTTTCAAGGAGCTATTAGCAAAAATAAAAAAGCTGATAGTTAAGAAAGTATAAATAATGGCAGGGAAAGCGAGTTTGGCCTCGGGATAAAGCCGAAAAAATGTTGTTGGTAAGATGGTTAAAATGAGGAGAATCGTTCAGAAAGTACTTCACAGGCTTTATCTCAGAAACACCTTTTTCGAATAGGTGTCAAGAAATTGTCGCTTATCCGGTCACGGTAGAACTCCCATTTGAGATTCGTAAAAACACGATGCGGGAAAAAGGCATAATAATCCATTGTTAAAAGTGTATTTGATAATTTGGCGTGTTACTGTAACTTTGTAAGTTTCAGGTGTGTTTTTCGACGCCCTGTTCAGAATTGGTTTGCACGACCCATTTGCCGTCATATTTGGCGGCCTGACGAATCGCCCCCTCGATCGATTCGGAGCAAATCGTTCTTTGTCAATCTTAAATCATTCTTTATCCAACAACTCTCGAATCTTATAAGCTATTTCACTCAAAACAATGGGTTTCATAACAAAAGAAATACCCATCGCTTTTGCCTTTATTTCATCAATCTGTTCACTGAAACCGGTACATAGGATGATGGAGACATCGGGCCGTATCGTCATCAATTCCTGAGCAAGCTCCTTGCCTGTCATTTTCGGCATGGTCTGGTCTGTAATGACAAGATCATAACTGTTAGGATTATTGCGAAAAGCTACCAGTGCCTCAATGCTGCTGGTTCTGGCTGTCACATTATAGCCAAGTGTTTCCAACATCGATTGAATGGTATCAACGGCTACCTTCTCATCGTCCACTAAAAGTATCTTTTCGTTGCCCCTAGGGATTTCAACTTTTTCCACGAAGGTAGGGGTGGACTCCGTCTCAACGACAGGAAGCATCACATGAAACACTGTTCCTTCACCCGGGGAACTTTCAACCGCGATATCACCTCCATAGCTTTTCACGATTCCGTGAACCATGGCCAATCCCATCCCAGTCCCTTCTCCGGGACCTTTCGTGGTGAAATACGGTTCGAAGATTTTGTCTATAATGTCCTGCGAAATACCAGATCCAGTATCGCTTACGGACAGCCGAAGATAATGACCGGCACTTAAATCGACAAACTGGTTTGTCTCATCCGGCCCGATATATTCGTTGCTCAGGTTTACTTCCAATACGCCCCCTTTTTCCCTCATGGCATGAGCTGCATTGGTGCAAAGATTCATCACGATTTGATTTATTTGAGTTGGGTCAGCGAGAACGGTATCCTGTTCCGCCTTCAACCAATATTGTATATGAATGGTGGATGGGATAGTTGATGTTAGGAATCCAATAACTTCTTTAGTAATAAGAGAAACTTGTATTGGAGCACTCTCTTGTTCCCTTTTCCTTGCGAAGGTTAGAATTTGTTTTACCAGTTCGGTAGCTCGCTCACCTGCTTTATAGATCTGTTTAATATTGTGTTGTAGTGGACTATCCGGAGTAAGTGCCATCATGGTCATTTCTGAATGTATCATGATAGGAGAGAGGATGTTGTTGAAATCATGAGCAATGCCTCCAGCCAATGTACCGATAGCTTCCAACTTCTGGGCTTGACGCAATTTGTTTTCAAGCTCTTTTTGAACTGTAATGTCTTTATTGCTGATCCTGCGTCCACGCCAATTGCCCTTTTCATCGAATACAGACTGGCAGGTATGACCGATCCAGCGCACATGCCCATCACGAGAGAGAATACGGAATTGAATATTCTCCACGCCTGACTTGGGGTTATAACATGTTTCATAATGTGATTTCATTCGTTCGTCATCATCAGGATGAACGATTTTTTCTATCAGTTTGCTATCCTCCATAAATTCATTGGAATCATACCCGGTAATTCTTTTACATGAAGGAGAGATATATAATAGACTTTCATTTTCATCCCTCCACATTTCCCAGTCATATGTGAAATCCGCGACAGTTCGAAAGCGCTCTTCGCTCTCCTTGAGTGACATTTCAAGTTCTTTTTGTTCGGTAATATCCATGCCTAACGAAACGACATAAATAGCGCCGGTATTATCTTCGTAAAAGGAATTGTTGAACCAACTTATCAAAACGACTCTGCCGAACCTTGTATTACATCTGTTGACCAAATTGTGCGGTGACCGATCCTTTTTCAGTGCCTGATAGATATCCTGTACCATCGGGATATCACTTTCCGCGGGGAGAAATTCGAAAAAATTTTTTCCGATTACTTCTTCTTTCTTCCATCCGAAAACCCTTTCAGATGATTGATTCCAATCCAACAACTCTATTCTGGTCTCTTCTATTTTGTAATATACCAGCGCGAGAGGTGTGTTGTTTAAAATGGAAGCGAGAATATCTGCTTGCATTCGATTTTTACGGAGTATTTCCTCCGCCTGTATACGTTCCGTGATATCCGTGTTGAACCCGACAAATCGCACGGCGCTTCCTTCTTCATCGTATTGGCACTTGCCCCGCCCTCTAATCCATCGATAATGGCCATCCTTGGACCGCATTCGAAAGGTGGATTCATACCGGTCAGTTTTCTGTTGTATGTATTCTTCCACTTTTTCGAAAGCCGCTTCCTTGTCTTCCGGGTGCAAGAGATCATACCAGGCAGCTCCGGTACTTGGAAGCTCCCCCGGTTGATAACCCAACATCAGGTAGAATTGATCTGAACACACGGCCTCGTTGGTTTGAAGATTCCAGTCCCATAAACCGTCCCGGGTGCCCTCAATGGCCAGTTTGTAACGCTCTTCACTTAGGCGCAACGTTTCCTCCACCTGCTTGCGATAGGTGATGTCGTTGATAACGCCAAAAATTTGTTTGGGTTCTCCATTTGGAAGCCGCTGGAAGATGGACTCTTTGGAATGGAGCCAGCACCACATGCCGTCTTTGTTTTTCATTCTGTATTCATGCTCGATCAACTCTCCATCTTTCAATCTCTGATATCGCGGCAATATCTCTTTATCGTAGGTATTCAGATCCTCGGGATGCATTAACGAGGTTATTACGTTTTTCCCCAGATCCTGGATTTTTTCCACTGAATATCCCAGGACATTGGTAACCCCTTCGTTGCTGTAGATATTTTGAGACTCGATAAGGTCGTATATGTAGATGATATCAGGGGATGAATTCAGAAGAGATTGATTGAATTCCTGGCTTTCCCGCAGATGTCTGTTCGCATCCTTGAGTTCATTCAGTGCCTTTTGGAGCTCTTTGTTCGTCTGTTCCAGTTGAGCCTGCGTCTTGCGATTACTTAGATGCGTTTTCACGCGTGCGAGGACTTCCAAGGATTCGAACGGCTTAGTGATGTAATCGACAGCACCCAGACGAAAACCCTTGGCTTTGTTTTGCGCGTCTTCCAGGGCAGTGATGAAGATCACCGGGATGTGGCTGGTATGCTCCTGCGCTTTCAATCGCCGGCAAACCTCATAGCCATCCATTTTCGGCATGCGGATATTCAGCAGAATGAGATCAGGCAATCTTTTGTTGATGGCGTCGAGCGCCTGCTGACCACTCTGGGCCAGTCTCACCTTATATTTGTCCCGGACCAGCATGGCTGACAGTGCCTCGTGGTTCTCAGCCAGGTCGTCGACAATTAGGATTTCACCTAAATGTCCATGTCTCTTACAATTGCCCATGATTCTACCCCCGGGAAATTACCGCATGCTTCTTCGGGTAACCGAACATACCCTTGGCATGTTCAACTGCAAATTGTCAAAACATCCGCCCCGAGTGTAGGAAGCCGGATACAGCATATTGCGTGCGGTTCTTCAGCCGTCAATGATGTGATATCTTAAGAGTAACCCATAAGAATGGTTCTTGTCAAAACCTGTGTAATCCTGACACGGACCAAAAAGGTCGTGGTTCCTTTCCTCAAGTGAACGGTCATAAATCGGGTAGGAAGCACCTTGTTTGGGATGTGTGACAGTTTTTTCTTGTCGGGTTACCGTTCAATTTTTTCTACGGAAATGGAAATTTTCCGGCACATCCCCTGTTTATCTAATAGTGCTTCAGCCAGTCTGATTTTGGTGTCCATATCGTCGATATTGCCTTCGTTTCAACTTCATAGGGAAGGATGGTACGCGGGTCCTGACGGGTCTTTTCGATGCGGTGCTTTGATCCGTTTTTCCCGACCAGAAACGGGCCCGCAGGAGGGGAAAAACGTATCATTGAAACGGTAGCGCACCGAGTTGCCCCGTCTGGACTTATAGATCATGCCCTGTCGGCCCAATTCCTTCAAAAAGGGCTCGAGTTCTTCAGGCGACATCCCTTTGAGTTCCGCCAAATCCTAAAGCGTCGTACTACTGTCGGGGAAACCGGTAAGGAATGCGGCCTGCTCCGGCGCGTAATTGGCCTTGATCATGGGGCGCAGATGCTCGGAATCGGGCAGTTCCCACCAAGTCTGGCCGGCCCACTTGATAAAAGCACGGTAAACCTGATCGTCACTCACGGGTGTCTCCCTTCACTCTGGTTAATTCACGGTCGCGGCACGCTTTTTCCGGCGGGCCGATGGATTGTTGCTGGGGCAGACCTTCAGGCACTCGTGGCAGGTGAGCCAATAATTGTGCCCAGCGGTGTTGATGACGCGTTCGATGTTTTTCAGCCCCCTTTCATCCTTGAGGGCCAGAGGGTAGATGGCGTGTTTGATGGTCGCCCCCAGGCAGGCCATCTTCTGCAAATCGCCTTCCTTCCCGATAGCCCTGTGGGAACCGCTATTCCGTAGACGATGACTGTGGCCGCGTCCCTACAGGCGCCGAACGGATGATGACGCTTCGGGGCGCCGTCGAAGCGATCCACAGGGGCAAAGGTGGGCCACATTTCCACGGCCCTAATGGTAAAGCAGTTTTACCGGGAATATAAATCAGAAGTGAAGGCGGGGAGTCTCAAAGCCGCCATGCAGCATGTGAAAAACCGGCTTCCCCATCCCGGCTACTGGGGCGCTTTCGTGCTGTTTTGGGATTATCGATAAGACGCTCGGATCCTTTGTTTGTCAAATAGCGCGTTGGAACCCTAGCACATTTATTGTGGTTGAGCATTAACCTCTGTCAGTTATGTTCAACTGGCTGGTTTGGCTGAAGCGGTTTCCAGCGTGCCCATTTCCACACAAGATCCATACGGAAAATGTGTCGGTTATTTTCTGTTGACCCGCAAACCGGCTTTTTCTATGATCGTTGTAAAGAAAGCAATGTTCTATCATTGTATCATCGAGGAAAGGACCAACCTCATGAGCAAAAGCCTCGTATCTCAAAAACTGGAATTTGCACGCCCTGAAGATGCCGCAGATGCTTTCTTTCAAAAGGGCTGGACCGACGGGCTTCCCGTGACGCCACCCACGGAGGCGAAGGTGCTGAGATTTCTGGGAACCGCGGGGCTGGCCCCGGACGAAATCCTGGGATCCGTCCCCGAACGAAACCGGGTCTTTACGGCTGAGAAAGTCGCCATCAATGCGGTCATGGCCGGTTGTCTTCCAGAGTACTTCCCCGTGGTGGTAGCGGCCGTACGCGGCATTTCCCGCCCCGAGTTCGGGCTGCACGGCGTCTCCGCCAGCACGGCGGGGGCGGGCATTTTGATGGTGATCAATGGACCCGTGGCCCGGGAACTGGGGCTCAACAGCGGCCAGAACCTGATGGGTCCCGGCAATCGGGCCAATGCCACCATCGGGAGAGCCTTGAGACTGGTCCTGTTTAACCTGGCCGGAAGGGAATTTGACCGATCCACACTGGGCCACCCGGGAAAATATACGTATTGTATCAGCGAACAGGAGAGCCGTTGGGAGCCGCTTCATGTCATGCGGGGGCTGCCTGAGGAAACGAGCGCAGTAACCCTATTTGCCTCGGAAGGCCCCAACCAGGTTCAAAACCACAGCGCCCTCAAGCCTGAGAATATCCTGAACACCATCGCAGACCGAATGCGGGCCCTGGGGAGTTTCAATATGGGCGGCGATGTGGAGTCTGCGGTGATCATCTGCCCCGAACACTACGAGAGCCTGAACAATGCGGGCTGGGGAAAACGGGCGGTACAGGAATATCTGTATGAAAACGCGTGCCGGCCCCTTACGGATCTCAAAAGGGGCGGTCTGAATGAGAGCCCCCTTGAATCAGGAGACGATGAGACCATGGTCCACGCAGTCTCATCCCCGGATCAGATCCTGCTGATCATGGCCGGAGGGATTGCCGGACGGTTTTCCGCCTGCATGTTCGGGTGGTTCAACCGACACATGTCCCGTGCGGTGACCGAACCGATCGGCCCGTCCTGCGTAGGGGGCACCTGAGCGGTTACCGGGGTTCCGTTGGAATCCCTTAAGTAAAAATGGAGGACTAAAGACCGATGCCCATCACCGTACTCGATCCCACCAATGAACCGATCAAGGCAGCGTTTGACATGGCGCCTCGCCCCGAGGGTCTGAAAAACCTTACGCTGGGATTTATCGATAACGGCAAGAAAAACTCGGATTACCTGGTGAAAAAAATCGGGACCCTGCTGAAGGAACGCCATGGGGTGAAGACCGGACGTCATGTGCGAAAGCCCTCCCCCTCCCATGGCATTGCGGAAGACCTGGCCACTGATTTGGCCAAGCAGGCCGACCTGGTGCTTGCGGGTATCGGGGACTGAGGGTCCTGCAGTTCGGGCAGTGTGCTCGACGGAATCATAATGGAAAAGTTACGGGTTCCCACGGCGGTAATTTGCACAAACCCATTCATCTCTTCTGGAAAGGCCATGGCCCTGGCCCACGGCTTTCCGGAGTACCCGTTTGCCGTTATGCCTCATCCAATTAACGCCACCCCATATGATGTCCTGGATCAATGGGCGGAGGAGACGCTCTCCGAGGTGGTTCGGTTGCTGACAGCAGCGTAACGGATCAGACACGGAGAACCACCTCGACCCTGAGATGGATATTATAACCGTACCCGCAGCATCATGAATGCCCTATGTATCAATAACAACAGCTTCTTGACGCAGCCCAGAAGAAATCGAGCTAAAATTCACGTAAAATTAAATGGATATTGAATACACCTGTTTCTCCAAGTACCCTTTCATCCTGGCAAAAATCCATAATCCGGGATAATGCAAATATTTTTGAGGACTTAAAATTGGATACCTATTTTGCACTTCCACAGAGAACAAACGATGCAAAGCTTGCTTCCGAAATAGAAATAGTGAGTCAAAGCCCGGTAATCTCCGGTCTGCTCAGATCTGTGAGCGGCCTTCTCGCAATTTTAGATGAAAATCGACAGATTATTGCGATTAATGACTCATTTCTGAAATTGCTCGGCATAGATGATCCAGAGGAGACATTGGGTTTGAGACCTGGGGAAGCGCTACAATGCGTCCATGCAAATGATGAACCTGCCGGGTGCGGCACAACGAAATACTGTTCAACTTGTGGCGCCGCCATAGCGATCGTTTCAAGCCTCGGACAGAGTATTCCTTATGAGAGAGTGTGTGCGTTGTCCGCCAATAGGGGCGGCCGTCCAGTCGATATGGCTTTCCTCGTGAGATCGCAGCCGATTGAAATCGAAAGTAAGAAGTTTATCTTACTATTCCTTCAGGATATTACGAGACAAGAACAACGCACCGCATTCGAAAGAACCTTCTATCACGACATCAACAATATGCTGAATATGCTTGTACAGGCAAGCGAATTGCTAATCATGGATGTTCCGTCAAAGCTCGCTGCGAATATTCACCAAGTGGCCTTTAGATTGGTAAGAGAGGTTGCTATCCAGCGAGCCCTCTCCGATGATTCCGTCAGCAGTTATCACCCCATGTGGGATGAGTTTCCCATAGATCAAATTTATAAGGAGCTGATATCCCTTTTCGAAAGTCATCCATCTGCTAAAGGAAAAAATATCAATTTTCCAGACGTTTATCAAACCGTCTATATAAAGACCGATATCTGTTTGTTGTTGAGGGTGCTAAGCAACATGGTTATCAATGCCCTGGAGGCTACTGAAAAAAACGGGATCATAAAGGCTTGGCCTGAACATGGGGATGATTGGGTTAGTTTTTGCGTATGGAATTCCCAAACAATATCGCAAGAAATCTCAAACAGGATTTTTCAGCGCAATTTTAGCACAAAGGGAGAATCAGGCAGAGGAATAGGCACGTATTCAATGAAATTGTTCGGGGAAAGAATATTGGGTGGTACAGTGACTTTTACATCTTCCGAAGATGATGGCACGGTATTTCGATACACTCAAAAGAGACGATCGTAAACCCAATACCTATGTATAATGAAGCTCCCTATGTGCCAGGATGGCCCAAAGAAACCAAACCAAACATCAGGCAGTTTGTTTTCTGTTGACCCGTAAAGTGATTTTTTCTATGCTCCCAGCGGAAAAAGAAATGCTTTAGAATCAAACCTTTTGGTGTTGGTCAATTCGTGCGCTGCATTCGAATGACCTGCAAGTGCTCTCGGCAAACCAGATCGATGAAAATAATAGATTCTCACTTGCATCTCTGGGACACAAAGCGCTTTCGCTACCCCTGGTTTCAGTTGGGGGCGTTCCCTGGGCTCCCAAACACCTATCTTCTCAAAGACGCGATCGCTGACGCGGGCATGACCGAAGCGGCGTTCGTCGTGGTCCAGGCGGAAGTCGACCACTCGGTTGATCCAGTTGAGGAGACCGAGTGGGTTCAGGGAACCGTCGACAACCACCCACAGGGAGGTCGCTTGGCTGGATTTATCGCTTACGCGGACCTTTCTCATCCCGACGTGGCGTCTCTCCTTGAACGCCACGCTGGGTACCCGGTGTTCCGGGGAATTCGCCAGGAGATATGGTGGCAACGCCCATCGCCTCGCCCGGACATTCTTGAGAACGATCTATTGGCGAGCTCGGACTGGCGACGAGGCTTCAAGTTGTTGCGCCGGGTGGGTGCGACCTTCGATCTCACCTGCTGGCACTGGCAGCTCGGTCAATTCGCGGCGTTTCTTGGCGATCACCCGCACGTCCCGGTGATCGTTGACCATCTCGGCTCGCCAATCGCCGGTGACGCCGACGCGTTCGGCACCTGGTTGAAGGGAATGCGCGAGCTGGCAGCTCTTCCGAATACATTCATGAAGATTTCAGGACTGTCACAAGCGGATGCACACTGGAGCGTCAACAGTCTTCGGCCCTTAGTGCTCGAAGTGCTGGATTCATTCGGGCCTGAACGGTGTATGCTTGGCAGCAATTTCCCGCCGGAAAAGCTCTCGTCAACGTACGTGGAGGTGTGGTCTGCCTTCGAGGCCCTTTTTTCTGAGTTGTCTGCCGAAGAGCGCGAGAAAATCTACTATAAAACAGCGAAACAGGTTTACCGGCTTGCCGATTGAAGTGTAACGGGAATTTTGCGTTCGCTGTTGGCAGGGTGGATGACGGCTTCGATCAGGCCCCATGCGGGGTCTTCCCCAGTAGAGGGATGATACGACAATCGATAAGATCCCCATCAACCAACAAGATTGGCCTACGGAGTACACTTCCTCGGTCATTGACATCTTTGGGTTGACAGGAATGATTTTATATGCAAATATAAATACCGACGGTCGGTATTTATTTGGTCAAGGAGAAAAATGGCGGCAAACAAGCCGAAAGAAAAGAGAATAGCCGAAATTGTTGACGCCGCGGTAATGGAATTCGCGGAAAAGGGTTACGAAAAAACCTCAATGAATTCCATCGCAAAACGGGCAAATCTGAGCAAGGGGGGCATCTATCATCATTTCCACAGTAAGAACGAACTGCTGCTGGCAGCGAACAGAAAGGTCACCGAACCCGCGAGCGTTCTGATTGAAGAGTTGAACGGACTTGAGAATCCCGCGGACAAAATCAGGGCTTATATTCGAGGGTATCTGGAATATTGGACAGAGCATTCCAAAGAGTTGGTTTTTACGTTTTTGTCATTGTCAAAAAGCCTTGAAAATGAAGCATTTTTCCAACCCTATGAAGATTACGCATCAAGGACAATGAAAGCGCTGGCCCATATTTTCAAAGAAGGAATCAGAAAAAGAGTCTTCAAATCACATGACTGCCAGGCCCGTGCCATGGCCCTTTGTTCCGCCCTTGATGGAGCGACCATCTATTTGAATCCGGCATCGCATTTGAAACCGGATAGAATCGTGGGGCAAATCCATCAGGTTTTTTTAACGGACATATTAATGGGAGATTAACATGAAACCCCTCATCCTTTACTATTCCAAAACCGGCAATACGGAAAAGATCCTGTCGGGTCTGATGGACAGGGGAGACATTGATCTCATTTTGGCTGATGAGGTTGCGGCGATAGACCTCAAAGGCCGATCCCTGGTGGGTCTTGCTTCAGGTATCTATTGGGGGAAGCACCACAGAAGTCTTTTCAGGGCCGCAAAGAAGATCGCAAAGGGATCTCGGGTCTTTCTGATCTCATCCAGCGGATTCAAAGCCCCTTTTCTAATAAAGGTATATACATTTTTGTTAAAGCTGCGGCTGAATATTTTGAACCTGGACTTGGTGGGAGAGTGGCATTGTCCCGGGCACGATAAATCAAAAGATCCGCTGTTCGGAAGGCTGGCTTTAAGCAAAGGAAGGCCCAATAATAGCGATTTTCAGGATTTTGATTCATTTATGAAGAAAATAGTGATGAGCTTTGATGGCTCAAAACAGGGGGCGCATATGTGCGCGCCAAACGTGTCATGACGGAATGGGGATTAAGTCGAATCGGACGTCAAGTTCGGCGCTCAATTTGAATCGACGTTGCCGGTTGTTTCTTGGTTGTCCATTATTTCTCTCAGCTTTTGAGACAGGGATGAGATGTTGAAAGGCTTTTGGATAAACCCATTACATCCTCTGCTGATGATATCCCTCGCCCGGCCATCAATGGCGTATCCACTGGACAGAACGATCGGCATATGGGGACGTATGGCCCTGATCTGATCAAATGCCGTTCCACCGTCCATGCCCGGCATTATCAGATCCAGGACCACCAAATCAATCTCATCCCCCCTTTTGGCAATGGTCTCAATTGCCTCTGGGCCGCCTCCGGCAACCAGCACTTCGTAGCCAAGGGTTTTCAACATTTCGCTTGCCACTTCTTGAATCATCCTTTCATCATCTACCAGAAGGATTGTTTCGGCGCCTTTCATCAACGTCTTCCCCGGGGCTTTTTCCGGCGCGATTTCGTTGGCTGAGGCGGGCAAAAACACATGAAAACTGGTGCCATGACCGATTTCACTGTCAACGGTGATCGTTCCTCCGTGGTTTTTGAAAATGCCATAAGCAGACGCCAAGCCGAGTCCCGTTCCCCTGCTTTTTTCTCTTGTGGTGAAAAACGGGTCGAAAATCCGTTGCCTGGTTGTTTCGTCCATTCCGGTTCCCGTGTCGACAATTGAAATTTTTACATATTTTCCGGGTTCCATGCCCCCTGGTGTTTTATCCGCATCGTCAAAAAGGACAGCAGATGCTTCGATGTACAGATCTCCGCCCGCGGGCATTGCTTGCCATGCATTAATGTAAATATTCAACAGCGCCTGCTTGATCTGTTGTTCGTCCGCATCCACAACCAGAGGGTCCTTATGGGTCTTTGTATGAATACGGATTTCTTTTCTGGTGCGCCCAAACATGTTGGCGCTGGACAAAAGAAGTTCGTTTACCTCGATGGGGTTGACCTCATATTTTCCGGCGCGTGCCAAACCGAGCAATTGCTGTGTCAGGCTTGAGGCGCTTTCTACATAGTCCTCGATGGCTTCCATGTGTTCCCGGAGTGGGTGGGAAGCGCCCAATTCCGATTCTAGCAGGGAGACGCGGCCTTGAATGCCCATCAGAAGGTTGTTAAAGTCGTGGGCCACGCCCCCTGCAAGGGTACCGATCGCCTCAATCCTCTGGGCTTGCTGCAATTCGGACCGGAGTCTTTTGGATTCAGTAATATCCGACAAAACCCCTCTGAGCCCCAAAAACCGGTCCCCCTCATAGACGGGTCTGCTTGAAACACGGACCCAATGGATTTCCCCTGACTTTGCAGCAAGTCGATATTCATTGGGTTTTAGATGACCGGATTGAACTTTCTGGAACTGCTCCAAAAGCCGGGGCAAGTCATCGGGGTGAAGGAACTCGTTTATGGAATGCCCGATGAGTTCGCTCTGCGCATACCCGCTCTTTTGCTCGATGACCGGACTCACATAGGTGATTTGTCCCTTCTCATCCAAGGTATAAATAATCTCGTCGATATTTTCTACAAGGTCCCGGTATTTTTCTTCGCTCCGCCGCAATGCATCTTCAGCCTTTTTCCGTTCAGTAATGTCTCGCGCGGATCCTTGAACGATTTCCGGCCGTCCCATGTCGTCTCTGATAAGCTTGTTGCGGTATTCAAGTATTACTTCTTTTCCCAAGGGCGTGGATGCCTTTAGATATCCTTCATCCGAACCGGTTTCAAGGATGCGGTGCAGGTATTCATCAAATCCGGGTCGCTGTTTTTCCGGTAAGAGATCGCGAATATTCGCCCCTTCAAGATCACCGGCCCGCCATCCATATTCCTCCTCCTTAAAAGGGAGATTTGTTTTTATAAGGTTCCCCTCCAGGTCATGAATGCAAATCAAATCCGTTCCGTTTTCGAAAAGGTTGCGGTATCTTTTTTCACTTTCCAGGATTTTCCGTTCCGCCTGTTTACGGGCCGATATGTCTCGCGTCACACCCAATACGGCGACAGGGTCCCCGGATTCATCGCGAACAAATGAAACCGTGGTTTCGACCCAGGCGTAACCACCTCCCTTTAACGAGTTTTCCACCTCAATGGTACGAGAACGCATGGGGTCTACACCCGGATGATGGTCCCTGGCCAGTTCCTCTTTAAGGATGATGGATACTTTCATCAATGATTCGGGCGATAATGTCCCTTCAATGCCCAATGCCATTGCCTCTTCCGGTGTAAACCCGCGAAGTCGCTGTACGGAGGGGCTTACGAAGTCAATGGTAAGAGAAGGAAGGTTAATAATAAACATGGTATCCGAAACATTCTCAGCCATGAGTCGGTATTTTCGCTCTGATTCGGCCAGCCGTTTGTTTGTGTCTTTGAGCTGATTGGCCAGCTCCCGTATTTCATCGTATTTGGCTTGTATGGTGGCATTGGCCCGGCCCAGATCTTCTATGGCTTTAAGGTGGGATCTGCGCTTAAGAAAAAAGCGTTTCCAAAATGGGACTTTGTCCGTATTCCAGTGCACACGGTAGAGACATCCGCCGCATCCATGGGGCGGATTATGGGGCCAAATGCGATGGCCGTATTTTTTCCGTGCCACTTGACATTTGACCTCTTCAACCTCCGCTTGCGGTAATCCGAACATTGTCGGAATGCCGGCCAAAATTCCACGGGTATAGTCACAGTCCCACTTGGTCTTTTGAGCGCCATCGTGGTAGCGGTCTTCCAAAAGAACCGATGATTCTCCGATTTCACGAATGTAGACGCTGCCGTTCAGTTTTAGGTATTTGTTGTATTTGGGCGCTTGAGAGTAAATCAGTTTTGGACTGCCGAGCAATCGAACAATACGGTCCAGTATCCCTAAAGACTGAAGCCTCTCAGATGCCAGCGTCATGTTGTACACCGCGTTTTCATCTCCCAGCAGGTCGACCATACGCCCGTAGAGCGTTTGCAGGAAACTGTGTGAAACCCAGTTGTTAACGTCCGAAAGGTAGGTTTCATCCAGGGAGAGTCCCGCAAGAAGGCTTCCCAAGGTGCCGTTGTTCTGCTCTTTAACATACAACAGAAGTGTCCGCGTCACACGGCAACTGATATCTTTGGCGTCTTGCGATGAATGGGTGTTTTCTTGTTTGTGAGAGAGGTTGTCCATGGAAAGCACTTGTCGAATTCCGGAATTCAGAAACAAAACCAATGGCATTATGGCGATTCGCCGTCTGATCTGTCCCGTGATCCAAGGATTGCCGCATTATCCTTGGTTCCCACTTGAGCCGTTTAAGAGGACGGGATTCATTACAGCGCAGAATTCGGGTCTACGGTCATGGGGGAGAGACCTTGGTAAATGATAAAAATACATCAGAAGCGGCCGAAGATGCAACCGTAAACGGCCAAAACCCTTTTAGCCAGTCGGAAAATGGCTCAAAAAGGGAGGGCTTTGTATCTGTTTGGGATGAAAGGGCCATCTGACGAAGCCTTTTTCTCACTTTAACACCCCTTCCGTTTTCAATTCCCCGTATCACGACCGAATATGGTAAAAATAATCAAGAATCGGCAATCCGCAATTGAAAAACCCCTGTATTTGCTGGTACGGTAGAGAAAGGATGGGACAGCGGAATGTGGAAAAGCCATGAGAAGGGAGGAATTGCGATGTTGGTCAAAAACTGGATGAGCAAAACCGTTATTACGGTGGATATCAATGACAGTATGCAGGAAGCCATGCACAAGCTGAAAGAGAACAGCATTTCCATTCTGCCGGTGATGAAAAAAGGGAAACTGGTGGGTGTGGTCACGGATCGGGATCTCAAACGGGCTTCCGCATCCGATGCGAACGCCTTAGAGGTACACGAACTCCTATTCCTGATCACAAAAATCAAAGTTCAGGAAATTATGACCAAAGATCCGGTGACCATCCCCTTCGATTTTACCGTCGAAGAGGCTGCGGAAGTGCTTCTTGATAAGAAGATTTCCGGTGCCCCCGTTATGGATGGGGATGGCCATGTGGTTGGCATTATCACCAAGAACGACCTGTTCCGCGTGTTGATCTCCCTTACGGGGGTGGGCAAACGGGGCATTCAGTTTGCCTTTGAAGCGGAGGACCGTCCCGGCTCAATCCGCGAACTGGCTGACGTCATCCGCAAATACGGAGGCCGCATGGTCAGCATCCTGAGCTCCTATGAAAATGTGCGGGAAGGATATCGCAAAGTATTTATCCGTATGTACGGCGTTGAGCGGGATCAGCTTCCCCAGCTTGAAAAGGAGCTGGGTGAAATAGCCACCTATCGGTACGTGGTGGACCATCGGGAAAATCGGCGGGAGATCTTTTCCTGAAATTCAATCGAATCGAAAAAATCATAGAAATTGTTGATAGGGGGCAGGGGCGAAAGTGCCGTGCCCCCTTTTTCTGGTTGCAGTGTTATATCGCTTATGACATATTAACCCCGAATCATTCAGCCAAAGACGCTCGGCGAAATGCCTTAAATGATCGTGTCACAGACAACCAGGAGTAGATGGAATCGTTTTTCAAACTCAAGACCCCGGATGAAGTTTTTCACATTATTGACGGTTTTTCCCCAGTGGGCGGGGAGACCGTTTCTTTGGAGAATGCCTTTGATCGCGTGCTGAGCGTTGATCTCACCGCACCCGAGGACCTGCCGGATTTCCAAAAATCCACCATGGATGGCTATGCGGTTAAGGCCAGGAGCACCTTCGGCGCCACGGAAAGCCTTCCCGCTCTCCTGGAGATAACCGGCGAGGTCTCCATGGGGGAGGCCGGCAAGGTGACCGTAGGAAGCGGGCAGGCGGTAAAGATCCCCACCGGGGGGATGCTGCCTGAAGGCGCCGACGGGGTGGTGATGATCGAATACTGCACCCTTCTGGACGAAGAAACCCTTGAAGTCAGCCGCGCCGTTTCTCCTTTGGAAAACACCATTCAACCGGGGGATGATTACAAAAAGGGTTCGGTAATCCTTGAAAAAGGCCAGCGACTGCGTCCCCAGGACCTGGGGGTGCTGGCAGGGCTCGGTTTTTCAGAGGTCCCGGTGTTTCGACAGCCGAAAGTGGCCATTCTCTCTACGGGAGACGAAATGGTGCCGGTTTCCCGAAAACCGAGCCCCGGACAGGTGCGGGACATCAACCGATACACGCTGGGCGCCCTGTGCCGAAACATGGGTGCGATTCCCGTGCATATGGGCATTTGCGGGGATCATTTCGAATCCTTGAGAGGAATGGTGGAAGAGGCCCTCGCCGCCGCGGATGCGGTATGGATATCCGGCGGCAGTTCGGTGGGAACGAGAGACCTCACCCTGCAGGTTTTTGAAACACTGGCCGATTTTGAACTCCTGGTCCACGGTATCTCCCTGAGTCCCGGCAAACCGACCATCGTGGGGCGTTCCGGGACCAAAGCCCTCGTGGGACTCCCCGGCCACCCGGCTTCGGCCCTGGTGGTGGGGGAGGTTTTTATGAGGAAATTGCTCAGAAAGCTTTCCGGAACCTCCTCTAACGGCAGCGGCATTCCCAGGATCATAGAAGCGGTTTTGAAACGGAACATCCCTTCCGCCGGCGGACGTGAGGACTATGTTCGAATCAGGCTGGAGCAAGAGGGGGAAAAACGATGGGCAGTCCCCGTTTTCGGAAAGTCAGGATTGATTTCAACCCTGGCCCAAGCAGATGGCCTGGTCAGGATCCATATGAATGCCGAGGGCCTGTATGAGGGTGAAACCATAGAGGTAATGCTCTTTTAGGCATTCTTGAATGAAGAGGAAGTGAATGAAAAGACAGGTATATCTTTCCATGAAGTCTCTTAAGGAGGCGCAAAACATCTTTTTTTCCCGTTTCGCTGAAGGCCGGATGACCGGGGTCACCCGTGTGGGGGCCGAGGAGAGTGACGGGCGAATCACCGCTGAACCGGTTTTTGCCAAAGCCTCAGCTCCCACCTACCATGCCTCTGCCATGGACGGTATTGCGGTGGGCGCCGAAAAGACCTATGGTGCCACCGACCGATCTCCGGTCATTTTAAAACTGGATGAAGACGCCGTCTGGGTGAATACCGGACAGCCCCTCCCCGGACCCTTTAATGCGGTGATCATGATTGAAGACCTCCACATGGTGGATGAGGGGCATGTGGAAATCCGGTCTTCCGCCTATCCGTGGCAGCATGTGAGAAAAGTGGGTGAGGATATCGTTGCCACCCAGTTGCTCTTTCCCCAGAACCATCGGATCCGGGCTCACGATATCGGGGCGCTCCTAAGCGGCGGGGTCTTTTCCCTCAATGTGCGTAAGAGGCCCCGGGTGGTCATCATTCCCACCGGAAGCGAACTCATGGCCCACAAAGACATTTCAAAAGGGGAAATGCCGGGGGAAGGGCGAATTGTAGAATACAATGCTTGGGTTCTTGCGGCCCTTGTGAGGGAATGCGGTGGTGTGCCCCTCGTCCGCGACATCGTTCCCGATGCCCGAGAAAAGATAGAGGAGGCATTGCGCACATCAGTTGACTCACAGGCGGATGTGGTCATCATCAATGCGGGATCATCCGCCGGGAGCAAGGACTTTACGGTCCATGCCATCCGTGAAATGGGGGAGGTGCTGGTCCACGGTGTTGCCATGATGCCGGGCAAACCAACGATCCTCGGGATTGTGAAAGGAAAGCCGGTGATCGGCAATCCCGGTTACGCGGTTTCAGCAGCCCTCTCCTTCGAGCAATTTGTGAAGCCGCTGCTCTTTGATCTTCAGGGTGTCTCACCCCCCAAAAGACCGGCCATGGAGGTTGAGCCCACCAGACCGATTCCGTCCAAGGTAGGTACTGAAGAATTTCTTCGGGTCAATATCGGGAGGGTCGGTGATCGTCATGTGGCCACGCCGCTTCCCAGGGCGGCGGGCTCCATTACCACCTTGACCCGGGCGGAAGGGATTATCCGCATACCCGCCCTTTCCGAAGGGATCATCCAAGGAGAGAAGACTATGGCTGAGCTCCTGGTGGATGAGGCGGATCTCCTAAACACCGTCGTCGTCATCGGCAGCCACGATATCTCCATTGACATCCTGGGGGATGAAGTAAAGCGGAGGAGCGGTCGCGTACGAATTTCCTCGGGGAACGTGGGGAGCCTTGGCGGACTCCTTGCCATTCGAAAAGGGACCTGTCACATGGCGGGAAGCCACCTTCTGGATACGGAGACCGGCGCCTATAATCTCTCTTACATCAAACGCTACATTCCCAACATGGACGTGACGGTCTTCCACTTGGTGCTGCGGGAACAGGGTCTGATCATTAAAAAAGGGAACCCCAAAAAGATTCAGGGAATAGAGGATCTCACGCGGGACGACGTGCTTTTTGTTAATCGCCAGGGGGGGAGCGGCACCAGGGTTCTCCTCGATTTTGAACTTGCCCGGGCCGATATCCAAAAAAGCGCTGTGAAAGGGTATGATCATGAGGAGTTTACCCACATGGCGGTGGCGGTGGACATCTTGAGCGGGGCCGCCGACTGCGGCATGGGGATTTATGCGGCGGCAAAAGCGCTGGACCTCGATTTTATCCCCATTGCCCAGGAACAGTATGATCTAATCGTGCCGACCCATATGCTGGATCAGCCCAATGTGAAGAGGGTGATGGACATCATGGGGTCTGATGATTTTCGAAAGCGTGTGTCTTTACTGGGGGGATACGATCCGTCCAGAAGCGGCGTACTATTCGAGGAGGTGAAAAGTGGCAAAGGACGTATCGCTGAGGCTTAAAAGCCGTCACTGGGTCGTCGATGACCAGGATCGCATCATCATGGGTGAGGGGAGAAAGGAGATCCTGGAAACCATCGACAGAACCGGATCCATCAACAAAACCGCAAAACTGATGAAAATGAGCTACAAAGGGGTCTGGAGCAAAATCAAGGTCACGGAATCGTATCTGGGCAGGAGTATCGTTCACGCGGATCGAAGGGACGGCAGCAGGCTCACGTCGGAAGGAAAGGAATTGCTCGAAAAATACCGAAAGCTCAAAACACGCTGTCTGGAGGAAGACAACCGCTGCTTCAGGGATGTTTTCGGTGAATAAAGACGCATCAGTTTAGGAGAATCAGCTTGATGGAAGTGAACCGGCCCCCCATTATCTCTATTGTCGGTTATTCGGGTTCTGGAAAAACCACCCTAATGGAAAAATTGATTGGAGAGTTGACGCGCCGCGGCTACCGGGTGGGCAGCATAAAACATGACGTCCACGGGTTCCAAATGGACAAACCCGGAAAAGACAGCTGGCGCCATAAACAGGCCGGTGCCTGTACGACGGTGATCTCATCTCCCTACCAGATCGGAATGGTGATGGATGTGGATCACGACCACAAACCCGATGAATTGAGAAAATTCTTCCACAATGTGAATGTCATACTGACGGAAGGATATAAGAAACAGAACCGGCCCAAGGTAGAAATTTTCAGATCTGAGATTCACGAAAGGCCGCTGTGTCAAGAGGATGACAATGTGATTGCCTTGATGAGCGACATTCCGGTTGAAATGAAAGTTCCACGATTCACCCTTGAGGATATCCATGGTCTGGTGGATTTTCTTGTAGAAAGGTTCAGACTTCACACGGGCTCTTGAATCAAAAGGGTCGCCTACGCGAATCCGGCAAATCAGGTTGATGGTTTTTACGCAATCCGCATTCAGAAAGATTCTGCTTGAAACCTTCCCGCGAGCACTATAAAACTAGGGCATATTGAAATCCGGACCGGCCTTCAGCGCACCGGTCCCACTAATTGAACCACGAGGAGAGCCAATGATAAGTATTCCCATAGCCGGCCTCATTCCCGCAGGCATCAGTTTAGACAGTGCTTTGAACGGCGACATTGTTCAGATGATTCTTCATGCGGGGCCCATGGTCAAGTTCGTGATGTTGATCCTGTTTCTCTTTTCAATTATCACATGGGCCATCATTTTCCTGAAATTCAGAATGCTCAGAAAAGCCAGGGATGAAACCGACGATTTTCTGGAACTTTTCTATGAATCAAGAGACATCAAAAGGATATACCATTCCAGCCAGTCACTGAAACTGAGCCCCGTGGCACGGCTCTTTCGTGCAGGGTATGCTGAGTTTACGCGATTTCGAAAAATACAGGGCGGTTATCAAGAGGGCCCATCTCCGGATGGCGGGACCGGGGCCGGCCAGACGGAGTATCCCGTGCGAAGCCAGCAAACATTGATGGATAACCTGGAAAGAGCCCTGCGCAAGGCCGAGATCGACCAGAACAAACGACTGGAAAAGGCGCTCAGTTTCCTGGCGACCACCGGCAACACGGCGCCGTTTATTGGCCTTTTCGGAACCGTCTGGGGTATCATGGAGTCCTTCAGAAGCATTGGCCTTAAAGGGTCCGCGAATCTGGCCGTGGTTGCTCCCGGTATTTCCGAGGCCCTCATTGCCACAGCCGCGGGCCTTGCGGCAGCCATTCCCGCCGTTGTGGCTTTCAACTACTTCACCCAGCGAGTTGCGAGCCTGCGTGCCGAAATGGACATTTTTGCCACCGATTTTCTAAGCATGGTGGTCAGGCAGTTTTTCAGGAAATCCCCCCCCAGGAAAGGTTAAGCGCAATATGGCATTCAATACCAACGGCAATAACAGACAATTGATGTCGGAGATCAATGTCACGCCACTCGTGGATGTCATGCTGGTGTTGTTGATCATCTTCATGGTGGCAGCCCCCATGATGACCCAAGGGGTTGACGTTAATCTGCCCAAGACCGAAGCCAAAAACATCAAAACATCAGATGAACCCCTCATGTTGACGGTCAATAAGAAGCAGGAGGTGTTCCTGGAGAGCCACCGGATTCCGCTGGACAATCTTGAAGTGAAGATCCGAAAGATCTTCGAGAACCGAAGGAACAAGGAAGTGCTGTTGAGAGCGGACAAAGATCTCCCCTATGGTTTTGTCATCAATGTCATTGCCAGCGTAAAAAAGGCGGGCATCGAAAAGCTGGGAATGGTTACCGAACCTGTGGAATAATCTTGATGGAAAGCTTGCGGGTAAAAACCATGCCGAACCGGACCGGGGAACCCGGTTGGACCGGGGTCATTATTCTCTCCCTTTTTCTTCATGTTGGGATTTTGTCCCTGCTCCTTTTTGCGCCTGATCCTTTTTCCACACGAAAGATCAGCGGTCCAACGGTTTACGAGGTGAATCTGGTCACGTTACCCGCGGCCAAACCGAAAGCAGGCCCCCGGGCCGTTACATCAAGGAGTGAAACAAAGAAGGTATCGACTGAGGCAAAGGCTGTCCCGGCAAAGCGGATCAGTACGCCACCGAAACCGGAAAAGCCCGTGGTCATTGGGAAAAGGACGGTGGAGAGAAAGAAGCCTGTTGTGAAAAAACCGCCAAAGCCGAAAAAACCGAAAGTCTCCCCTTCAAAGCTCATCGATCAGGCAGTGGCAAAGATCAAAAAGGATGTGAAAAAGACAAAAAAGACCGATCAGCATCTGGACAAGGCCATCAGTAACATTCAGAACCGGGTGGAAAAGGCGGAAACCGCAGGTTCCGGCGGCCCGCCCATCGCGGGAATCTCCATCCGCATCTACCAGATGGAGGTGGAAGAGAAAATCAAGAGTAATTGGCAGTATCCGGTCGCTCTTACAAGCCCTTCCCAACGAAAAGACCTGGTGGCCACGGTGGTCCTTTTGGTGCGTCAGGACGGGGCCATACAGAAGGCCTGGTTTGTTGACCGTTCAGGCAATACCATCTATGACGCCTCGGTGATGAAGGCGGTGGATCGATCGGACCCGCTACCCCCTTTTCCGGAGGGGTATAACAAACGTCAGGATGAGATGGAGATCAGGTTTGACTTAAGTGAAATGAAAGATCACTGAAGCATCCCGGGATGCTCATAATACGATCGCTGTTGGAGGTAAAAAATGAATCGGAGAGGTTTTGTTGGCGGCTTACTTTTTCTCTGCGCCCTGGTCCTTTTCTGCTTTGAAGGGATTGCGGCCGCGCGGATTTACATCGATATCAACGCCCCTTCCGTACCGAAATTCAATATTGCCATTCCTGATTTCAAGAATCTGGGAGGCGACTGTCCACGCTTGGCGTTATCCAGTGAATTGCCCGAAGTGGTGAAAAACGATCTCGATCTGAGCGGATATTTCAATCCTTTGGACAAAGCATCCTTTTTGGAAGGAAAAGATGGTCCCATGAAGGGGAAGGACATCAATTTCAAGGACTGGTCCGTCATAGGCGCCGAGCTTTTGCTAAAGGGAGGATACATCTGCGTGGGTAGCCGTTTGGAGGTGGAAATCAGACTGTTCGATGTCTTCTTTGGGCGGCAAATTCTGGGCAAGCGGGCCCTGGGGCGGCTGGATGAGTACCGCCATCTCATGCACCGCCTGTCCAATGAAATCATTAAGCGGCTTACCGGGCATAAGGGCATATTCCTGACCCGGCTGGCTTTTGTGGGAACCGCTACCGGACAACGGGAGATCTATGTCTGTGATTACGACGGTTACAACGTGAGGCCCATCACACAGGACAAGAGTATCGCCCTCCTTCCCAAATGGTCGCCGGACGGTCAGAAAATCGTTTACAATTCCTACAAGAACGGCGGACCCATGCTCTACCTTCGGGACCTGGTGACCGGATCCTTCAGGCGATTGTCGGGACGATCGGGACTGAACATCGGTGCCTGCTGGGCACCGGATGGGAGAGAACTGGCCCTGACCATGAGCCATGAAGGGAATCCCGATATCTACACCATCGACCTTCAGGGAAGGATCCTGAAGCAGCTCGTGAAGCACTGGGGGATTGATGTGTCTCCGGCCTTTTCTCCGGACGGCTCGAAAATCGCCTTTGTCTCCAACCGATCCGGTTCACCGCAGATCTATCTGCTGGAAATCGCCAGCGGAAGGGTGGATCGCCTCACTTACGAAGGAACCTATAATACGTCCCCCGCCTGGTCAAAGCTCGATCGAATTGCTTTTGTGGGCAAGACCAACGGGCATTTCGACATTTTCACCATGGATCCGGATGGCGGCGGCAAGAAGAAGCTCACAGCCAATGCCGGGAATAACGAGGACCCCTGCTGGTCACCGGACGGCAGGTATATTGCTTTTAGCTCCAGCAGAACCGGCCGTTACCACATCTACATCATGAACGCCAACGGACAGACCCAGCGGCAGGTGACCTTTGGGATGGGAAAGCAGACCTCTCCCTCGTGGGGACCGGAATAGGCGTTCGCCCTAGATATATGCATCCTGCCAAAGGTTCTCAAGAAAGTCCCTCCACGGCAAGATGGTAATGCCCCGGCCATCCCTTCGGGCCGTATCTTCCAGGCTCACTACCACGTAGTCTCCCAAAACGGCTTCTTCCCGGATGGCTTTCAGGCCTTTCAGATCCTTTTCAGTGATGTTGGTTTTTCCCTTGACTTCAATTCCGGTTTTGTCGTTGATGATAAAATCGACCTCAAATCCGGAAGTTGACCGCCAATAACACAGTTCGCAACCGCCTCTGTAATGGCAATAGGTCTTGATTTCATGGTGGATGTAGGCCTCAAAGGCTTCCCCGAATTCCGGAGATCTTTCAGTCAGTCCCCGGCGCCCCTGCAAGTACCGGGCGATACCGATGTCGAAGAAGTAGAATTTGGCAGTGGACATCGGTTTGCGCCTGGCGGATTTTCGCCATGCGGGCAGATCATCGCCGACAAGGGTATCCCGGAGAATCTGAAAATACTCCTGCACCGTAGATCTTGGCACCTGTGCATCGCTCGCAATGTTGGTGTAATTAATGATTTTGCCATTACACATGCCCGCAATCGTCAGAAATCGACTAAATGCCGGGACATTCCGGACGATGGCTTCTGCGGCAATCTCTTCTTTCAGATAGTTCCCTGCATATGCCTCCAGATCTTGATACGGGTCATCGGAAAAATAGATGGAGGGAACGAGCCCTATATCAAGGGCTCTTAAAAGATGAAACCGATCCTTTAGTTCCCTTGCAATAAAGGGATGAAGCCGCCGGGTTCTGGCCCGTCCGCCCAGGAGGTTAACGCCTTTGTTTCTCAGTTTTCGTGCGCTGGAGCCTGTGAGGAGAAAGCTGGATCCTGTCTCTTCAATCAGATAATGGACTTCATCCAACAGGATGGGAAGCTTCTGAATTTCGTCGATGATGACAATCCGGTCTTCATCGGTAACTTCCTGCCGAAGCCGCTGGGGCTCTCGGCTCAATTTGAGATACAAATCCGTTTTCAGCAGATTGTAATACCGGTATTGGCCCAGGGTTTCTTTGATTAAAGTTGTTTTTCCAGTCTGACGCGGACCGAACAGAAAATGTGACTTGGCGGATAGAACTCTCGATAGGTCCAGTTCTCTCTTGATATACATGCCCTGCCTCTATATTTTTGCCAAACGCCAGCTGTTTCGGCATATTTCATGGGAATTGCCATTTTAATTGTCGGATTCCATGGCGTCAAGTCCTTTTTGAGTGTCCGGGATACGGGTATTTCCCATGAAAAGGCAGGGTTATCGACGCAGCGAAGGGGCCGGTGGTTCAGTGAAATGCAAAATGGTGCCGCCGCCGATTCCCACGGCAAAGATATTGCCGGCGGAGGTTCCCCAAACGCTCTCCAGGCAATTGGACGTGATGCGCCTCATGGCATGCCAATTGTCGCCATCGTACCTTAAAATGGTGCCATTATTGCCCACGGCAAAGGCATGACCCATTGAACTCCACCAAATGGCGTTAAGACCAAAACCCGTTCCACCCGCCATCTCATCCCAGGTTTCGCCGTCCCAGTGCAGAATCGTATGGTTGATGGGATTCCCCGAGGACCAGGCATAGCCCACGGCAAAAAGATCGTTTTCCGCGCTGCCCCACAAACCCCAGAGGTCTAAAGAGGTGTTGCTGGTCATTTGGTCCCAATTGGTTCCGTCATAATGCAAAATCAATCCCCCATTTCCCACGGCAAAAACATCATCCGCCGAAAAACCCCATATATGGCGCAGATAGCCGGATGAAAGGGTGTGCATCGTGCGCCACGTGGTTCCGTTATAGTGCAGAATCCTGTTGAGAGCGCATATGGCAAAAACGTCATTTGAAGCGCTGCCCCAAACCGATGTGATGCTCTTCGTGGTCCCGCTTTCCATGGCTTTCCAATCAGCGCCATCATAGTGCAGAATCGTGCCATGTGCGCCCACGGCAAAGACATCATGCCTTGAACTCCCCCACACGTCTGCAAGAGCGCTTTTTGTCCCGCTTTTCATCTCACGCCAATGGTTTCCGTCGTAATGGAGAATTCTGCCGTAGGATCCCACCGTGAACACATCGCTTTTGGAGGCCCCCCATATGCCGTAAAAACCGAAATAGCCCGTCCCGGTGCTCATTTCATCCCAAGAGCTGCCGTTGTACCTGAAGATCGAACCCCAATCCCCTACCGCAAATGCATCGGTTTTCGAACCGCACCAGACACCCCGGAGGGGATTGATGGATACGTCATCCATCCTCCGCCATTTGATGCCGTCATAGTGCAGCGTCTCCCCACAGAGGGTCACGGCAAAGACACTGGTTGAAGAATTCCCCCAAATGTCTTCGATGGCGTTAAAACCGTCGCTGGTTCCACTGGGCATTTGTGTCCATTTGTTGCCGTCATAATGGAGGATTCTGTCTGCATGGGAGCCTGCAACAAAGACGTTATTTTCGGAACTTCCCCAAACGGTCTTATAATCGGCCTGTTCTTGGATGCCTGAACGGGACCAGCCGTTCCCGTCGAACCTGAGGATCGTATGCCGCCCCACCGCAAAAATGCTGTTCCTGGAATTTCCCCAAACGGCATTGAGATGCGCATGGGTACCACTTTTCATCTCCACCCAATCGCGTCCATTGTAGCGTATGATCGTGCCATTGTTGCCCACGGCAAAGACATCGGCTGCGGAACACCCCCAGACACCATTTAAGGCCAGGTCCGTCCCGCTTTTCATGGCGGTCCATCTGCTGCCATCATAATGGAGAATGGTGCCGCTTTCTCCCACGGCAAAGGCATCATCCGACGAATTTCCCCAGACACCTTTCAGGGCATTGTCCGTTCCCGTATTCATAATGCCCCAGGTACCGCCTTTGTAACGGAGAATGGTGCCGTTTTCCCCAACGGCAAAAAGGTTCCCATGTGAACCGCCCCAGAGGTCATTTAAGATGTTTCCCTGGGGCAGAGGGTTCTGCCACTCCCATCCGGCGTAACCGACATTTCCCTGGGTACATGCAAGAAAGATGATCGCAACCAGAAGAATTGCACGTCTTTTCACATTACCTCCATACTTATCTCGGCAGATGCTTTCCTTTTGCTAAAAGCCAATCCACAATTGGCATAGGGAATTATTTTTTGGGTTTTATGGTCAGCATTTGAATCTTAACCAGACCGTTAGTGACTTCTAAATCGTGGATAAAGGTGGCATTCCCTGTTTGAGATGCAAAATCATTGTCCCAACCGCCCGCTAGGGTGATCTCCTTTTCTTCGCTCAATGTGAGCTGCTCATCATAATCTCCCTGGGCGATCATGATGGTCAAGGTGCTGTTTGGATGGCCCATCCCTTCTGAAATGGTTTGATAGCAGGGGGTTCGGCCTCCGCAAGAGCCGTCTGGCGACACATAAACCTGCGGCGTCGCACTCTGGACCTCATATGCGCCCACATCGGGGAGAGCCCTTTCGCCGTTTCGGGTACTGGCCAAGGAATCCTGGGCACCACTTTCAGAAGGCCGGGGGTTTTTCAAAATGTCATCCGCTGGCGCATGGCTCGGATCTGCCCTATCCACCGCGGTGCTTTCTTCACCCAAAGCCCCATGGAGATTAACCAGAGCTGTAAAACACTGCCGGATTGTGAGGGAGCCGTCCGCAAAACGGCTTTCGGCGGGAATCCACCGTGGTAGAACGATCCCTGTCTGTTCACCCAAGAGGGGATCCCCATAAACCGCATTGGGGTCGTCCGTGTGGTTGACGGTTTCGTTTTCATCAACCGGTATTTGATTTGATCCGTTAAAGTAGAGGTTCGTGTCCAGATTGAAAGAGTCGGTCTCCCCTATGGGCGTATCCGAGAAATCGTTGGGCCTGGAGGCATTCTCCGCTCCCATGGTTCCGGCGGGATCGGACCAGATATTGTTGTAAAAGGAGATGTTCTCGTTTTGGGGATTCTCCCCTTCGGTGTTGAGCCGCATGGCAAAGGCCAGCGAAGGGAGGTCACCCGCCACCGTATTGTTCCTGAAGGTGATGTTTTTTCCGCCTTTGACCCCAAAGGGGGCTCGCATTACATTTTGGGCATTTCCCAACATCAGATTGTTTTCCACCAACACATCCTGGGCTTCATGGTACGGTTTGCCATCCTCTCCCACCAAAAGGAAATTGCTCCCGCTGGACCCTTCCCAGTTCAGAAAAACGTTTCGTCGAACAATGATGTCCCTGCTCCCCAGATTGGTATCGTCGTTCCCGTTGCTGTCCTTTATGACGATGAAGCTGCTGGTGTCATTGTTGTTGGTTCGTCCGCTCCCCGCAAAGTCGTTAAAAAAGAGATTGTCCTCTATGGTCACTTCCGTGACGCTGTTGACGTCGATATGTTCGTCCTGGCCCGTTTGATTGTAAAAGAGATTGCCCGTCACCGTGATTTTGCCGGCACCGTTATTGATTTTGAGGATGTCGTTGTTGTAGCTGTCGTGAAGAACGTTGTTTTTCAACGTGATATTTGAGACGTAATCATCCCCTCCGGGGGTGCCGATGAGGTCTTGAATCTGAATCACCAATGCGCCGGCACCCGGACCCGAGTGGGCGATGTCAAACCCTTCCAGGGTGATCCCCTTTCCGTAGAAGCAGGTAACAACCGTACTGTCATTTCTCAGGCGGGCCTGATAGGGGGTGCTGGAAACAATCGTCACCCCTATGGCAAACTGGCCCGTGAGGCGTACCCGGCCCTCATAGGTTCCCGGTTCAACATAGATGATGCTTCCGTCCGGAACATTCGACAGGGCATTTCCGATGGTGGCCCACGGTTTCTCGGAAGACCCGTCTCCAATGGTGTCGCTGCCGCCCGTTGAAACCCAATAGGCATCGGGATCGTTCCGAAGGTATGGCGTGGGAACCTTTTTAACCGGTTCTCCTTTCACCGGGAAAGAAAAAGAGAGAAAAAACAGAACTGAAAGGAAAAAATAGAGGGGTACTTTTTTCATGGGAAACCTTCAACGCAATTAAAGAACATCTCTATCAAATTCCCACGGGTTTGAACAGGGAGATTTGCGGCTTCAATCGAATCTAAGGCAATGAACAGGGCCCAGGGTTACCAGCACTTGCCCTTGTCTATCCTTCCCTGCACCTTGAAAAACCTTTTTTGAAAAGATTCAAAAAGGGAAAAGGCAGGATCCTTTTAAGGAAGATGCTGCCTTTTCAAAAAGGGGGTGAAAAATGAAAAGGGTTTGGTCTCATGGTTGACAATCCAACGGGGTGATCTGTATTTGGCTTCCGGAAGTGCCGTTGTTGTTCCTTTTGAGCCCCGGTTTTCATAGAAGGCCAAAGGCAGAAGATGCACGCGCACTCGAGAAACCACTCAATCAAGTACCAGTTTCAACTTTCTATGTTGAGTTTAACCGTTGTGGGAGTTTGTCCACACCTGGTTGTCTTGATGCTGTTAAATGCATAGGGCAGAATAAACCGGACAGAATCTGAGATAAATTCCCCTACACTTTCCGCTAGCAAAGTTGAAGGAGAGTGAAATGGGAAAACGA
>JANQDY010000269.1 GCA_028278625.1 Thermodesulfobacteriota bacterium | reverse complement strand
CTCTCTGTTATTGTGGGGGTTGAGAGTTACCGCGGGCTGGCGGGTGATGTGCCTGCCGGAAGCCGTTTTAACCGGGAAGAAGGCGTTCATTACGAGGCCTTTAACAGCGCGCTCTTCCTGCCGCCCAACGATAAACCGCAGTTTTATCACAAGACGAAGCTGGTTCCCCTCTTTGAAAGGGTCCCCTTTGTACAGTATTTGACTTTTCTGGGAGGATTTTCCCTTGAGCTGGGAGGCTACAACGGTACCTATAGCAATCGGCAGGAAAGGACCCTGTTTGAATCGCCCGACGGTTCGGCCATCCTCCTGCCCGTCGTCTGTTTTGAATCGGTTTTCGGACCTTATTGCGCGGAAAACCTGACGGCGAAAAAGGGATTCATTTGCGTTCTCACCAATGATGGATGGTGGAAAAACACCCCCGGCTGGGACCGTCACTTCGATTTCAGTCCGGTCCGGGCCATTGAATGTCGCCGGGATCTGGTGCGGGTGGCAAATAATGGTATATCCGCCCTGATCAACGCCGGCGGCAGGGTGATTTCACGAACCGACTGGTGGCGGAAGACAACCCTTAAAGGCGAGGTGCTTCTCCGGGGCGGAGAGACCTATTTTGTCAGGCATGGTGACTATCTGGGGCGGTTTGCGCTTATTTTGGGCATGTTCTTGCTCCTATGGAGCATTTATGCCCGTTTCCGTCAAAGGCGGTTCCGGGCGAATCCCACGCAAGCACATAACATTCCACCCAAATCCCCCATTGACAAAAGGAACCGGAAGGAATAGTAAAATACTTATGCAATGGAATAGTTAAAAAATATTTATTCAGGGTTGATCAGCCCTGATTTACAGGTACCATCATGACTGAGATACTGATTGTAGATGATGAATGGACCACACGGCTGGAACTTGACGAGATGCTGCAGGCCGCCGGATATGGCGTGGCGGGATTGGCCGAAAACGGGCGGCAGGCCGTTCAAATGGCGGAAGAGCTGTCCCCTGATCTGATTCTCATGGATATTGTCATGCCGGGCGATATGAACGGCATTGCGGCGGCCAGAGAAATCAGGATGAAATCGGATGTCCCCGTTATTTTCATCAGCGCCTACGGGGACCCCGAATTTATCGATGAGGCCAAACGGGTGGAACCTTTTGGTTATGTGATGAAGCCCTTTGACGAATCCGAAGTGAAAGCCTTCGTGGAGATTGCCCTGTATAAGAGCCGTCTTGAAAAAGAACTGGCGGCATCCAATCGGGAGCTTCATCAGCTTCGCAGAGAGTGGGAGAGCATATTTCATGCCGTGGGGATTCCGGCCCTCATTCTGGACAATGATCGCCGGATTCTTCACGCAAACACGGCCACCTTGGAACGTGTCGAAATGCCGGAAGAAAAGATCATCGGCAGAAAATGTCATGAGGTATTTCACAAAAGCGCACGGCCCCACTCAAACTGTCCCTGTGAAAAGATGATCACGTCCGGTGTTTTTGAAACCGCCGAAATCGAGATGGACGTGCTGAAGGGCACCTTTCTCGTTTCCTGCACTCCCTTGTTTGATGATGAAGGCCAGCTTGAGAAAGTGATTCACATTGCCACGGACATCACTGAACGCAAGCGGAGGGAGATGGAAAGGGAACGGCTTCAGGACCGGCTTCGGCAGGCCCAGAAAATGGAAATGATGGGGACGTTGACAGCGGGCATTGCCCACGATTTTAATAATTTGCTCTCCATCATTGTGGGAAATCTGGAGCTTGCAAAGGAAGAAGGAAAGTCCAACCCGGTGCTAATGAGGTTCTTGAAGAGCGCAGAGGAGGCGATATCGAAAACGGGAGACCTTACCCATCGGCTCTCAAGTCTTTCCCATGGGCAGGCGCATCTGAGGCGGCACGGGCCCATTGACCCCCTGCTTCGAAGAATTCATGATGAGGTGGATACCCGCCGGGGCATTGAATGCCATATGGATGTTCCGGAGGGGTTATGGCCTGTGAGTCACGATCCCACTGAACTTCATCGCGCCATCCGTCACGTGGTGACCAATGCCGTTGAAGCCATGCCCCGGGGCGGCGTTATCCGTATAGAGGCGAAGAATGTCACCCTGGGAGACCGGCAACGGGATTCGATGTTTCCCTCGGCCATTGGCAAATACGTGCATATCGTCATCCAGGATGAGGGGTCGGGCATCAAAGAAGAAGACCTTGGCAGGATATGTGATCCCTATTTCTCCACCAAGGACCGGGGCGCCAAAAAAGGCATGGGTTTGGGTTTGACAACGGCCTATGCCGAAATTGAACGGCATGATGGTTACTTTCATGTCCAGTCCGTTGAGGGCCAGGGGACCACGGTTTCCATCTTCCTGCCGATGGTGGAGAAGCCGGTGTTTCAAATGCACAAGATGGAAAAAGCCCCGGAGTCCGTGGGCAGCATTCTGGTGATGGACGACGAAGAGGAGATCAGGACCCTTCTAAAGATGATGCTGGAGCGTTTGGGGTATCAGGCGGAAACGGTAAAAAACGGTTTAGAGGCCGTTTCAGCCTACAAATATCGCATGAATTCAGGGACGCCCTTTGATGCGGTGATCCTCGATCTCACCGTTCACGGAGGGATGGGAGGAAGACAAACCATCCAGGAACTGATCAAGATGGACGCAAATGTCAGGGCCATCGTATCCAGCGGCTACGCCGATGACCCGATCATGGCCAATTTCGAAGAATATGGTTTTCTGGCTGCCATCCGGAAACCGTACCAACTGGCGGAACTCAGAAGAGGATTGCAGCAAGCCTTTGGCCAGAAGACTTAGCGTTCGGGCCTGGATAAGCGCGTGCCAGGGGTCAGCCCTTGTTTCGGTGTTCCCGGGAATCCTTTAACCGCCAGGCCCCGAAGACCAGGAACGCACAGAAAATTATCGCAAAGTACCAGGGAAACCATTGAATGGATTGAATGAATATGGCGTTTTGAAGGGTGTCCCCGGAGATTTCGGGATGTAATGCCTTTGTCTGGGACCGAAGCAGGCCCAACAACATGGCATAGAGCAGACAGATGAATCCGTAAGCCAGGTTGAAGCTCAAGCCTTTGAAGCTCAATACGGTGGCCCGCTTAGAGGAATCGGTGATTCGGTTGAGATAACGGCTCACAAAGAATCCGTTGAAATACATGATACTGCTCAAAAGTGCCAGCGGGATGATCCCAAACAGCGGCAGAAAATAGGTGGCGCCCCAGAATCCAATGAGGGTGACAGATGCCATAACCCCCATGTTGAATGTGGGTGTATGATTTTCTGCCAGCCTCAGTGCCATGCGTGGGATAAAGAGACCCAGCAGGGCGAGTCCGGAGCCGATGAGACCAAACAGGGATTCCGGCAGATGGATGAGGCGGTAGTACTCGCTGTTGAGGGTGATCATCATGCGAATCACATGATCAAAGATCATGCCGGCGGCAATAATGGTGAGGGCGAAGGGTGTTTTTACAATCCACTTCCCGGCCGCCAAGGTGAGTTGAAAGGTCTTAAAAAGCGCCTCTTTCCCGCCCTTTTTCCCTGCCGGCATCTCCGGTTTCACGCGCTTCATCGCGAGGGTGATAAAAAGCGTCAAAAAAGCGGTTGTAAGGGTGAGATAAAGGGGAAATTTGAGGGTGATGCCCTGGTTTATGTGAAAGGGGAGACCCAGCCGGTCTGTTATGTGTTTTAAAAGCGCCGGATCGTAGACAGCCGCACCCACGCTCATGGCCACGATGAAACCGATGGAACGAAATCCCATCTGTCTAACCAGGACCTTGCCCCAATCATCGGTGTTCCCTTCTTTTTTGAGTGAATCATAGGCCAGGGCTTCATCGGCTCCGCTGGCGGCTGCCTCGGCGCTGCCGCTCAAAATTCTGTTCGCCAGAAACATGTAAAAGAGCAGCGTTGGATTCCCCAGCGGTGCAAAAGAGAGGAGTGCCATTTCCAGGACCATGCAGGTGCCCGCAAACACCAGCAAGTTCTTTCTGCCGATGCTGTCGGCCAGGGCCCCTGAAGGGATTTCCAGAACAACGATGGTGAGCGCCCAGACCAGGTTGAGTATGGCAAACTGGTCAAGCGTCAGGCCGAAATCGAGAAAAAGGATCGTAAAAACCGGGTAATAGAAACGGGAATTGAAAAATACCCGAAAGGCGATGAACAGCCGGATGTTTCTTATTCTGAATGGCGAGATCTGCCGGTTCATGGGGTGTGTACGGGGCCTTTTCTATTTTCCATTATTTCCTCCATGGATTATCCTGATTTGCTCGGGTCTTTCAACCACAATCTCGGGTCGACCTTTGTATTCACCGATCTTTCCCGTGACCCGGATCATCTTGTTCATATAGAACCTCTCCGGTTGATCCGGAAACCTGAAGAAACGGTTTGCGAAAATGACCAGGCTCAAATACCGGGTGAAATTCCGGTGGAAGTTTAAAAAGCAGGCATTGCCGGAATTGAAGCTGCGCACGATCTTTCCCTGAACACTCACCCGTCTCCCGATGAATTTCCGGGCCGACTCCCAGGAGATGAGCCCTTTATCGCCCACAGGAACGGGGTTTGATTTCAAAAAGGACTCCGCGATGTGGTCCGGGCGTATCTCCAAAAGGAGATCACGGGGAAGGGGACGATAGCCGTTTAAGGACAAGGTGGTTTGAAGCAGTTCGGTGTCCAGGTAATCCATCCAGTTGAGCAGTTCGAAAAGCTGGGGCTCAAGCGTCGCTTCCGGGATGCGGGGTTTGGCATTTCCTCCAAGAATAACGCCCCATTTTCCATGGGCCATCCCGATCAGAAACACTGGGTCGGCACCGGTTTCATTTTGTCCTTTTGGCCGATATCCGGCGCTTAAAAGCCGGGTTTTCAGGTCCTGAGGGCTCAATTGGTGGGCCCATTTGTATAAGGTCTTTAAAGCGTTAACCATTTCCGTTCGGTCGATCCCCTTTAAAACCCACTTCCCCAACCGGAGTTGATATGTGCCGCTATAAAGTCTTAGAACCGGGATCATCAAATGCTTCAGCCTGAGTATCCACCGGACTTCGCTCATGCCATCGTCTTGCCACAACCCCCGTTTCAGAGATCGGGCTTCTTTTTCCCAACCCTGAAATTTTTGTTTTTTTAGGGCATCAAAGGGATATTTTGTGTAGGCGCCCGCATACCCTCTTAAAAGCAATTGCTCTTGAAGGAAGGTGCCGTCTTTGAGATAGAGGTAAGCCAGAACACGGCCGTAATTGCCGCGTTTGTCTTCATCAAAGGAATCGTACTCCAGACGGACTTGTTTTCCCAGGCAGAGTTCCTTGATAAATCGGCTTGCCTCTTCAGAGAAAAACTGCACCGGCAATCCCGGATGGTTCTTCTCAGGCGTATCCACGCCGATGAAGCGGATAACGCCAAGGCCCTCCAGGGTGAGGGTATCGCCGTCGGCCACGGCAATACACTTGTGAAAATCCCGATCAAGGGAGAGGCGTTTAAGGAGGGCATCGGTCACCGGCGCCCATTCGGTAGCGGGTGGCGCGGCAGCACAGGGGATTGATGAGAAGAGTGCCCAAAAGACGGACAGATAAAACGGAAGACGGTTCAGATGTTTCTTGATCATGGTTAACGCTGGCCTCCCAGGAAAGGAGAATCGGGGTTATGATGCGGGCGGCGGTTTTTGGCGTGGTCAAAGCTGGCGTTTGCGTAACAATAGACACAGCCGAATCGGCAGGTATCGTACATGCCGATATCCCGGCTTGCAACACAGCCGCACAAGTGCCTCTGAGAGGGGTCTTTTCTGGAGGTCGCTTCAAGGTGGAAAGCCTTTCGGATCAGTTGATCATCAATGCATTTTCCGGGCGGAATGCCATGGGCGTTAAATACCGGCGTTTCCGCGCAACTCTGAATATCCATTTCATTCCTTTTGGCTGAACGGGCCATGCTTCCGAGCAAATTCCCCACCACTTCCATGGGCGGCTCAATGATGCCAATCCCCTCATTTTCAAGTCGCCCCAATCGCCCCTTAATCTTCCGGTACATATCCATTGTGCTGATAACGGAACGAGAAGTATATCCTTTCAATGCTTCCGCGATACGCTGGTAGGTTTCCGCGTGAAAGGCCGGATCGGTTACCCGGGTGAAGACAATGGGGTCATAACGCCACACCACCCGGTGTTTTCCGATGCGCCTTGAGAGGGTTTGAAAGGTACTGAGGGACCTTTCATGAGAGGGCTTTTTCGGGTCCAGGGCTCTCGGATTGTTCATGAGCGTATACAGGAAATAGTAGCGATACCCTCGGGCATCCAATTCATCCAGAAAAGGGAAGAGCGGCGCGGGATACCGGGTCCAGAAGACGAACACATGGACATCCTCGGGCATGAGAGGAATGCGTGATACCTGTTTCGGGTTAAAGGGATTCGGCACCAGACAGTAACCGGCACGAATGCGGTTCATGAACCATTGGGCGTAAAATGCGGGAATATCCGTCCGGCGACTGGCACTGATGATCATGTCACATCCGAAACCCATTCATTTGACAGCTTTTTTAAGTATACACTAAACAGACAGCCCGTTCGAGGGAATTGGATGGGTATTTTCAAGGGAAAAGGGAAAATCTTGAAGGCGCCGGAAGTGAAAATGTCGTGAGCGGCAATTGACAATCGTAAATCGTGGCAGGTATCATGAAAAAAGCCACTTGCTAGAGACAATTCTGGGGGAGACAAACAGATGAAGGCGATGCTTTTAAACCGGATCCGCCGTCTTGATGAAGACCGGCAGCCGCTTCATATGACGGATCTGGATGATCCCTTTCCGGCGGATGATGAGATTCTCGTGAGGGTCTCCGCCTGCGGGGTTTGCCATACGGAGCTGGACGAAATTGAGGGGCGAACCCCGCCGCCGCGGCTGCCGGTTGTTTTGGGCCATCAAGTGGTGGGCCGGGTTGCGGAAACCGGGAAGAACGCCTGCCGTCACAAAATCGGTGATCGGGTGGGGATTGGGTGGTTTCACTCATCCTGCGGCGACTGCCGTTTCTGTCTTGCTGAAAATGAAAACCTCTGCCCGGCCTTTAAGGCCACGGGCAGAGACAAAAACGGCGGATATGCGGAATACATGACGGTGCCTGAGACATCCGCCTTTCCGATTCCCCAAGGCTTCACTGATGTTGAGGCGGCACCGCTTCTGTGTGCCGGTGCCGTGGGGTATCGGTCGCTTCGTTTAAGCGGACTGGAGAACGGCCAAAACCTGGGACTTACCGGATTCGGGGCCTCCGGTCATCTGGTCTTGAAGATGGTCAGCCATCAATACCCGGATTCCAAAATATTCGTTTTTGCCAGGAGCGAAGGGCAGCGGATTTTCGCCCGGGAACTGGGTGCGGTCTGGGCAGGGGCCACGGAAGAGGCACCCCCTGAAAAGCTCCAGTGTATCATTGACACCACGCCGGTATGGGCTCCCGTTGTGGCGGCCCTTGAAAACCTGGCCCCGGGCGGGAGACTGGTGATCAACGCCATTCGCAAAGAGTCGGGGGATAAAGAATCCTTGTTGAAAATCGATTACCCCAGGCATTTATGGCTGGAAAAGGAGATGAAGAGTGTTGCCAATGTAAGCCGAAAGGACTTGCGTGATTTTTTGGCCCTTGCGGGGGAAATGGGGATCATGCCCGAGGTTCAGGTGTTTCCCCTGGAAGAAGCCAACCGTGCGCTGGTTGAACTGAAGACCAGAAAGATCCGTGGGGCAAAGGTCCTGAAAATCCCATAGCATGAAAGGTTATTTTGCCTGGGCGTGCCAAATTCTCCGGATTTCTTCAAGACTCGATCCAGTCGGCCAGTAAAGGGGGCGGCTGAATCCGTTTTGAAAAAGGTTCCCACTCGCAACGGGCGCTAAGTTCCACCCCTTCTTGAATGATGGAGACAGGCCGGTCTGAGGAGACCACCACGATGACGACCTGAGGATGTTCGGCACTGAAACGGAGGGCAGAATTGAACCTGGCGCCACGGGCCCTGTCTTCACCCTGGACGGCCCTGCCGTGCAAAAGGCACGCAAAACCATGAAGGTGAAGATCTCCCCTCAAGTGAAGGGCCCCATCCAGTTTGGCAAGGGACTTGGCGAGATCCAGCAAGTGCTGCTTCTGAAGGTTCACGGGTCTTTCAATCTGTTGCCCGGACAGGACCGCCGGTTCCGGGGAAAGGTCAAGCACCAGGATGCAACCATGCTTCATTTTGCGGGCTTCTTGAACAATTTCACTGACGATTCTGAAAAGGTTATGCCGCACGGCATCGTCCATGGAAAATTCCAGAAGCGCCTCTTCCAGGGTCACAAGGTTTGGTTTTCGGGTGGATGAATAGACCTTGCCGTCGGAAAAGCTGCATATGGGCTCGCCCGCCAGTTTTATGAAGCCAAAATCCCCTTGAAAATGGGCTGTTGACCTCCTTTTGGGCATTTCACCCCTGGCGATACCGACGACGTTGTTGCCGTATGAAATCAGTTTGCGATCCGACCGTTCCACCGCTTGAAGCAGCTTCCGCACATGTTTTTGGTTTTTGAGACTGGGGCGTTCATTGGGGGGGAAGCGCACCAGAAAATCGATTTTAGTGAGATCGTCCGGGGAAATGAAAACCAGTTTGCCTCTGGGCCAGGCCCCTTCTTCCTTGGTTTTGGAGATGCCCAGGATGGCATCCAGAATGGGTAGCACGAAGATTTTG
>JANQDY010000145.1 GCA_028278625.1 Thermodesulfobacteriota bacterium | reverse complement strand
GCCGGCCGTTGCCTTTGGCGCTGATCCCGTCGAGAATCGCTTTTTCACGAACCGGATCAAACACCGAAAGCCCCCTTTTCTTCTTGATATCACCAATGGCCGCCGCCACATCAAGCCTTTGGCGCAACAGCGAAAGGATTTCCCCGTCAATGGCATCAATCTCTCTCCGGCAACGATCCAGGTCATCTTGGCCTGGGTCTTCATCCTTTTCGGATTTCATCTCTTCCATTTCCCCCTCTAAACGGCAAAATCCTGCCCAACGGCTTCGGCCCGCAGATAGTGGTCGGCCAGCACCAGGGCCACCATGGCTTCAAGGACCGGCACGATGCGGGAAACGGCGGTCACGTCAAACCGGCCCGTCAGCTCCAAAACGGCGTCGCGCCCCTTGCGGTCTATGGTCTTCTGGGGTTTCATGATGGAGGGGATCGGTTTTACTGCCGCCCGCAGCACCAGTTCATCGCCGTTGGAAATCCCTCCCAGAATCCCCCCGGACCGGTTGGTCATGAATCCCCCTTCGGTAATGGGGTCGTTATTTTCCGAACCTCGAAGGCGCGAAGCCCCAAAGCCGGCGCCCACTTCCACCCCTTTAACCGCCCCAACGGACATGACGGCCTTGGCCAGATCCGCATCCAGTTTGTCAAACACCGGTTCTCCCAAGCCGGCCGGGCATCCGCTGACCCGGACTTCTACCACGCCGCCCAGGCTGTCCCCCTCTTTTCGCGCCATGTCAAGGGCCGCCAGCATGGATGGCACCGCTTCCGGATCCGCACAATAAAGGGGATTTTGATCAATCACCGAAGGATCCATATGGTTGGCGCTGACCCCTCCCACCTCCAGGGTATGTCCGATGATTGAGATTCCCAGCGGCGCCAGTACTTTTCTCGCCACCACTCCTGTGGCCACCCTGGCCGCGGTTTCACGGGCCGATGCCCGGCCCCCGCCCCGATAATCCAGATGACCGAATTTCTTGAAATAGGTGTAATCCGCATGCCCCGGCCTGAACAACTCCTTTAGAACGCCGTACGGCTTGCTTTTCACATCCCGATTGAACACCATGAGCATCAGAGGGGTTCCGGTGGTGTATCCTTCAAAAACCCCCGACAGGATTTCCACGCGGTCTTCTTCAGCCCGCGGCGTCTCAAAGGCGTGCCTTCCGGGCCTTCGCCTTCCCATTTCCCTCACAAAATCTTCATCCTTCAAGGGAATTCCCGAAGGACATCCGTCGATGACGGCGCCCAGCGCTTTTCCATGGGATTCCCCAAAGGTGGTGATTCGAAAAGCCTGCCCAAAGCTGTTACCGGCCATCAGATCCTCTCCTTATGCCTCGATCGCCACGATGGGTGAGACAGGGCGTGACGAATTCCGATGCTGCAAATGGCCCAGGCCCTGAGGCATGGCGCGCAGGATTTCTTCCGACACCGTGTCCGGTGATTTTTCATTGGTATCGACCCTGAGATCGCAGGCGCGTTCATAAAAGGCCCTTCGTTCACCCAGAACCTGTTTGATCTCCGAGAGGGGACTGTCTCCCAGCAATCCCGGCCGAGGGTTACCCGTGCGTTCATCCTTAAGCATTCGGTCATGGATGGTTGACACACTTGCCTCGAGCCACACCAACCATCCCGCATCCCTCAACTGGCACACATTCTCCCAGTCCAGAACCACGCCGCCGCCGGTGGCGATCACCTGCCGGTCCTGGCCGGAAACGGAACGCACGACCATTTTTTCCATCATTCGGAAGCATTCCCATCCCTTTTCAGCCACGTACCTATCAATGGGACAGCCGACCTTTTTTTCCAGCAATTGATCCGTGTCGGCCAGTTTCATGCCCGTACGCTCGGCAACGATTTTTCCCACCGCGCTTTTTCCGCTACACCGATACCCGATTAAGACAATGTTCATACCCGCAACCTCAAGACCATTAAAAAAAAAGCCGTGGATGCTCTTGATGGCGTCCACGGCTTTGAAAAACGATTGAAACAGCATCTCAGCGCATGGACGGACCTCCACGGAAATAAAAATAAATGCCCAACCATGTTCTCATTATCGTCATCCTTCAGCTGTTTCCTTTGCTGCTATTTAAAGGGTTCAGCGGCAATAGAATTCATTTTAGGGGTTTTGTCAAGGAAAAAACAAACGGCCCAAAATCAGATGGAGAGATCAACGGAAACCAGTGCGTCATTTGATCTCCTGCGCACCCAGAGATCACCCTGCCCCGCAAAAACCCGGCCCGATTTCTCCAGGTGCTCTTTCACGCTTTCCATGTCAGCATCCATCACCCCAAGGGTGTAACGGAACATCTTCAACTGAAGGTGAAGGGGCAACTGAAAATCACGTCTGAACACCTGGCACTGAAATTCCCAACCCATTTCGTGAAGCAGACTTAGAAGCATGTTGAGATCTGGAAAAGCGGTTTCGCGGCCCAGGACCTTCCCAATGGCTTGGGTCAGATCATCCCCGCCCGAATGTATCAGAAAAAGCTTTTTTCCGGCCAAAAAGCGCATTTTCTTAAGGGCCCCGGAAATATTCTCCATAAAGAGACAGTACCCCGCCGTTATGATGTCATAGGATCCCGCAGGTTTCGTCCCCGCGTCCTTCACCACGTCTTCCCCAAAGTCTTCAGCAAAATCCTCCCCAAAATCTTCCCAGTTGCTTTCCACAACCGCCAGGTTATGAATTCCCAGGGATGCGGCCCGTCGTCGCAGCCGGCCGCATTGTGCCAGAGAGGGTTCCACCGCGGTCACCCGGGCGGCCCTTTGGGCCATGGGGATGGCCAGGGCACCGCTGCCGGCACCGATGTCCAGGACCGTCTGTTGGTCATCAATGGACCCCAGAATGAACGTCATCAGTTTACCCGGATAACGGGTGTACCCTTCATAGGATTCCCACAGGTCAAAACCGTCCCAGAATGCCCTTTTGTTGGGGTCCCGAAAAGGGCCTCCCCTTTCCCGTTTCCAATGGGCCACCTGACGAACCCATCGCTTTTCCCATTGACCCGGACCGGGGTTTGATGATTGGCCGTTGGGAAAATCATTATCGACACTCATGTAAAAGAATTCCTCCTTTAGAATTCCGCCGCTTTCAGCTTACCGTCTTTCAGGCGGCAGCGGCGGTGGCAGAAACCCCGCACCAGGTCATGGTCGTGGCTGATAAAGAGAAAAGAGACGCTGGCTGTTTCCTGAATCTCACCTAAGAGCGCAATGATCCGGGCCTGGGTCAATGCATCCAGCATGCTGGTGGGTTCATCCAGTATCACCACGTCCGGGTCTGTAATGAGGGCCCGGGCAAGGGCCAGGCGCTGCAGCTCTCCACCGCTCAACTGGCCGGGCCGGCGATGAAGCACTTCCCCTTTAAGGGCCACCCGATCCAGTTGTTCCTTCAAAGCCGATGGGGAAACCGGCACCCCCTGGATTCGCAAAGGTTCCTTCAGGCTTCGACACAGGCGCCAGCGGGGATTGAAGGCGGTTTCAGGATGCTGCCAAACGATTTGTATCCGCCGATCCATCCGCACCGATCCCTTGTCCGGCTTCAGGAGTCCGCACAGGATGAGCGCCAGAGTGGTCTTTCCGGTGCCGCTATCCCCAATGATGCCAAGGGTCTCTCCCCGCATGAGAGAGAAGGAGACACCCCTCAGCACCGCAAAGGATTTTTTGCCGAGTCCACCCCTGAAACCCTTGTACAGGTCTATTGCTTCAAGGACCATACAGCCAACACCTCACCGATCGCCGGCCCATCTCCACAACGGGGGGCATGTCCCGGCATTTTGAAGAGAATTTTCCGCATTGGGCTTGAAAGGGACACCCCTTAACCGCTGAACGGCGGGCAGCATACGGGCATGTCACCAGGAGGCCATGGCTTGGCTGAGCCCTTAGCAATGCTTCGGCATATGGATGAAGAGGCCTTTTAAAAAAGGCGTTGGCCGGCGCCGTTTCAACCAATTGGCCGTTTAAGATCACGGAGATCCGGTGGGCAAATCGCTCGGCGAATGCCAGATCATGGGTGGTGAGAACCACCGTCTTTGGCTCAAGTTGTGCCAGGATTTTGAGCATTTCATCACGGTTGTGAGGATCGAGCCCCTTGGTGGGCTCATCCAGAAGAATCAATGACGTCCCGCTGATCAGTCCCATGGCCACAAGAGCCCGTTGAATCATGCCCCCGCTGTACTGGTGGGGATATTGGCGGCTGCGGGCTCGCGCTTGCCCGATGCCCATCCTTTCTAGACTTGCCGTTGCCTGCGCCATGGCGGCGCTTTTTTTTAGATGCCCGTGGATTCTGAGCGGTTCCGCCACCTGGGTTCCCACCCGCATCAGGGGATTCAGGGCCTGTCCGGTCCCTTGGGGCACATAGGCCACATGCCGCCCGCGAAGCGCCTGAAATCCTTTCTGAGAGAGGCCGCAGAGGTTTCGTCCCTTAAACCGGATCGCCCCTTTGAGATGAGCGTTCTGCGGCAAAAGACCCATGATGGCCAGCAGGAGCACGCTCTTGCCGCTCCCGGTCTCCCCCACCATGGCCATGCGTTCCCCATGATTCACCACCATGTTCACGTCACCGAGCGCACAAAAACCGGTCTTTTCAGAACCTTTAAAGGTGACCGACAGATGACTTACCTCCAGACACCTTAGAGGCCCGCCCAACGGTTTCATGGGTCTTTTTCCCCGGGCATTGATAAGGCCAAGATCTTGCTCCCTCCCTTCGATCCAGCGCTGTCCCAACAAGGTCAAGGAGAGCACCGTCACTGAAATGCACAGGATGGGGGGCAGATACCAGGTATAGGCCCCGTTGATCAGGCCCCCGCCGCTAAAGGCCCCGTGCAGCATGGCACCCCAGCTCTTGAACCGGGGATCCCCAAGCCCCAGGAAACTCACGCCAGCCTCCGACACCATGGCCGATGCCGCGGCCAGGATCCCTTTTGCCAGGATCACCTGAGAAATGCCCGGCAGCACGTGGACCGCCATCAGGTAGCAATGCCCGGCCCCAAAGGTCCTTGCGCTCTTTATGTACTGCTTCCCCCTTTCCTGTTGAACGCTGCTCCGGACGATGCGGGCCGTGGCCGGCCAGGCGGTCAGTCCGATGACCAGGCCGATACCCAACCGTCCCGCTTCCATATATGCGGCCATCAGAATGATCAACGGCAGTGCCGGCAGCAGCAGAAACACATCGGTGACCCGCATGAGCCATTGGTCAAGGGGACCGCCGAAGTAACCGGCCAACGTCCCCGCAACGGTTCCCAGAAGGGTGGCCAGGCAAGCGGCAAAGAGCGCCACCAGGAGACTTGGACGGGCCGAATAGACCAGTTCCGTCAAAAGATCCTGCCCGATATTGTCCGTGCCCAGAAGATGCCGGCCGTCGGGAGCCAGATACGGCGCATCCAGGGTGCCGGGTGATACGGGGGCCAGAAATCCCGGAAAAAGGGCGGCCAAGACCAGAACCGAAAGCATCAGAAGCGGCACAAGCCTCCCGATGCTTCTGCCCGCATTTCTAATGGTTCGACCAAGCATCTCTTTTCATCCGGGCATCTCTGATTCTGGGGTCGATCAAAAGGCAGAAAACATCGGCCAGCATATTGGCACCGATCACCGACAAGGAGAGTAACAGGAAACATCCTGAGAGGATGGGGTAATCCCGGCTCAGGACCGCATCGTACAGAAGGGTGCCCATCCCCTGCCAAGAAAATACCACTTCCACCAGAAGGGCCCCGCCGGCAATGGACCCGAAACTCAACGCCAATGCCGTTATATAGGGTGGAAGGGCATTGATGAGCACATGCCGGAACAGCACCCTCGTGGCGCCAAGTCCTTTGGCCAGAGCGGTGATAACGTACCCTTCCCCAAAGGTCCGCAAAACCGTGCTTCGCATGATCATATAGAGATAGGCGGTGGCATGAAGCACCAGGACCACCCCCGGAAGCACCATGTGACGCCAGATATCCGCCAATGAAACGCCACGGGACACCTCCCGCATGCCCCCCAGGGGAAGACCGTTCCCCAGGGAGGCCACCGTCAAAAGAAGCAGAAAGGCCAGGCAATAGGCGGGAACCGAATAAAGGGTCAGGAAAAGGGGGGTCATCAGACGGTCGAGAACATTTCTTCCCCACCGGCCGGAACCTGACCGACCGGAAAGACAACCGAGAAAGAGACCCAATACCGACGCCACGAAAAATGCCGGACACAGCAGCACCAGGGTCCACTTGAGCCTGTACAGAAGGATTCGGGCCACCGGTTCGCCGTAATGATGGGAGAAGCCCAATCGGAAACAAAGCACGTCGGTCATGGATGAAATGAAGCGCTCAAATAGGGGCTTGTCCAGCCCGTACTTTGCGCGCAGGGCCAGAATGGCCCGAGGATTCTCCCCCTGCAAATGGCCGTAAGCTTCCTCGCCCAGGAGGTGAACCAGCGGATCACCCGGCAGCAGTTGAACAATAAAAAAATTCAACCCCAGCACAAAGAAGAGAGCGAGTCCGTATCGCCAGAGCCTGTTAAAGAGCAGTGACACGTTATTAACGGCCCCGGGTGCTTTGAAAATCAGAGGGTTTCAGATGCCGCCAGGAAAACCGGTTGGCCAGCCCTCCTTCCAGCTGGTTCACCAAAAAGCCCTGCCAGGCCCGGTCATAGGGGAAGAAGCTCCGGCCCCAGCAAAGGGCGATGGCAGGCAGCCGTTCCGCATAATAGGCCTGTATCCGCTCATAGAGGGCATTCTGCCGGTCCGGATCCACGGTCTCCAAAACTGCCTGGCAAAGGCCTCTGAAGGTCTCGTCTTCCATACGGCACATGTTGAGGCTTCCGGTTTTGGGTGCGTCAAAATAACCGGTGCCGCAACCGGCGTGCATCATCATGCCCCATGGGGTGGTGCGAAAGAGCACCAGGTCATAGGCCCCTTTTTTCAGAAAGGCCAGGTATGTGGACAGGTCGGCCGATCGAACCCTCAACGCCAGACCGACCTTTTCAAAATCCCCCGTCAGAAGCTTCACCAGCTGTTTTTCACCCCAGAGATCGGAACGGACCAGGAGGGTGAACACCGCGGGGACCTTGCCGGGGCTTTCCCGAATGCCGTCTTTGTCCCGGTCCAGCCATCCGTTTGATGCCAAGAGTTCTCGACTTTTCTGAAGATCCCGTGTCCATGAAGCCCGATGTGCCTGAAATGAGAATGAGGGCGGCACCAGGGACGGTGAAGGGATCATTCCCTTCCCGCCCATTAAAGCGGCGTTTATCTGTGAATAGTCGATGGCAAGGGCAATTGCCCGTCGCACGGGCAAAGCCCCGGCCCTGGGGCTTTCAAGGTTAAAGCCCAGCACCGCCGGAATCCCCATGGAAGCCGCGGTCATATAAGACAAGCGGGATTCCTGGCGGAGCCGCTTCATATAGGGTGGCGGCATGCCCGCGGCATACTGATAATAGAGATCCGTCCGCCCCTTCATCAGGGCCAGGGCCAGAAGATCCATGGTGCCGAAGGTTCGAAAATCGACCCGCCCGGTTTCCGGAACCGGTCCGTAATAGTCCGGGTTGCGGCGAAACCGGACGGTTCCCGCACTCCTGTCAAAATTGTCCAGCCGGTAAGGACCGCATCCGATGGCAACCCCTGGGTCCTCGGTGCGATGGGGGTCTTGGATGTTTTCCCAGATATGACGGGGCAGAATACGCACCACGAATCCCCCATTGATCAGAAAACGGCTGCACGGCGCTTTCAGGTGAAACACAACCCGCTGTCCGTGAGTTTCCACACGATCGATCATGCGGCCCACAAAACCCCCTGAAACATGATGCTTCCCAAGATACGAAAAAGTGAACTTGACATCGTCGGGGGTGACCGGCCGGCCGTCGTGCCATCTGGCTTTTGGATTCAGATCAAAGGTCCAGGTCCGACCATCTGAACTGGCGGCATACCCCGATGCCAGTTGGGGAACCGGCTTCAGATCTTCATCAAACCGCACCAGGGAATCGTGGGTCATCACCATGGCCAGGATGTTATAATAATAGTCTGCCACCGGATTGGCCTGTTTGACGGCCATGGTGGTTCCAACGCGGAGGATCGGCTCGGAAAGGCCCTTCCCTGCATTGCTTTCGACGTTTGTGCACCCCTGAATTGAGAAAAACACCGCCATAAGGAGATGCGCGAAAAAAAGGCCACTAAACAGCCCAAGACCCGCCCCTGGACCCCTTAGAAAGGGGTCCTGCCGCAGGCGCGGGGATATTTCATTAGGGGAATCGGTCATGGGCCTGTTAGAAGAAGAATTTCACCTCCCCGAAAAAGGTCCGCCCCGGATCTTCGTAAATATAGAAAGTGCGGTAATTGGCGTTAAACACATTGTCCACGCTCAGGGCCAGGTCAATATTCTTGAGCCGTCCCCATTGGACGGGAAAGTGTTTGATACCTTTGAAATCGACCACAAAAGAGGACGGCATGTACCGCATCTCCCCTGAACCGGTATATTCGGTATTATTGTCATTGGTCTGCTGTTTGCTCAAATACCGGCAGAAGCCGCTCACTTCAAAGTTGTTGTACATCTGATAGGTGAGGCTCAGGTTGGCCTTGTATTCCGGCGAAAAGGGAAGTTCATTCCCTTCCTGGCTCGGGTTGCTGGGATTCTCGTCAATGGTCGCCGGATTCCAGGTGAAATTGGCGTTCACGATCCAGTTGTCGGTGGGTTGAAAAAAGAGATCCATCTCAACGCCATAGGATTTGCTGCGACCGATGTTCTTGTTGATCCATACATTGTCATCATCAAACCAGCTGATGATCTTGTCATCCGTGTAGTTGAAGAATCCCACGGCTTTGGCGTTCAAGGTATCCGTAAACCAGTTTTCAACGCCCAGTTCCCAGCTTCGCGTTGTTTCAGGCTTGAGGTCGGGATTCGGTTCCCTTGGGTTACCGCCGGAAGTCCGGTCATCGTAGAGCTGTTCCGGGGTCGGCGGGTTGAACCCCACCGCATAATTGGCCCATATGGCCAGCCGGTCCGTAAAATTGTACTTGGCGCCGATCTTGGGACTCCAGTTGTCGTCCGTGCGGTCGCCGGGATGTTGATCCGCGTAACCGGTAAAGGTGTTGTCGTAATTGCGCCAGTTGTCGTAGCGAAGGCCGGCCGTGACCGCCAGTTTTTGAATCGGTTTCCACACATCCTGGAGATACCCGGCCATGGTTCGCACCTTGTAGCGGTTGTGATTGATCAGCGTCCCCTGGGGATTTCGGTAATCCTGGTCCGTATCCTGGTAGTTGTAGAAAATCCCCCCGGTCAGCGTGTTGCCGAATCCCAGTCGGGAGGTCAACTGAAGTTCCACGGGGATTTCCCGATAGTCGGTGTTCCGGGTCTGTCTCAGTTCATAGTTCTGGTTCCCTTTGTCGTACCGGTGAAGCAGGTCATCATAGCGAAATCCCACGTACCCCTTAAACAGAAACCGATCCCCGAATGCCTGATCGTAGATCAGACTGGTGAAATACCGGTCCCAGTCGCCACCCACGTTTGGACGGCCCCGGACGTAGTCGTCCTGAAAAAAATTGAAGAGAAAGGAGAGCTTCCCCTTTTCGTTCACGTCATAGGCGGCGGTCAGGTTTGCGGCCCACTTGTCGTAGGAACAGTCCTGGATCATGGTCACGCTGGGTAAAACCGTGTTCTTCACCACGTTGGTGCCGTCGGATTTGTCCCTGTATCCCGCAAAAGAATAATGAAATTTATCGATGGTGCCGCTGCTGGTGGCATTCACTCGCCAGGTATTGAAAGTACCGTAACCCCCTCCCACGGTTCCGTTGATCCCTTCCCCCCCTTCCTTGGTGAAGATATTGATGACGCCGCCGCTGGCGTTTGCGCCGTAAAGGGCTGAAGCGGGGCCCCTCACAATCTCCACCCTCTCGATGTTCTCTGGGGGTATGGCCTGGGTAATTTCCCAGTTGGTGGGGATGCCGTTCACAAGAATCACCGTTCCGTTGCTGCCCGTCCCTCGAATGTTGATATAGGCCGGGAAAGGGGCATAAGCCCTGCGGGTGGTAAGACCCGAAATGTTCCGCAGGGTATCGCCGATATCATTGTCAGGCAGGTGCTGGGCGCGAATCTCATCACCGGTGATAACGGTCACATTTGAGGGAATATCCTTGATTGAGGTTTCATACTTGGTGGCGGTCACCACCATCTCATCCATTCGGTGCGTCGCTTCTTTTTCCGTTTCATCTTCCGTTTCCCCGGCCCCTCCCGGCCCCGGGAACGCCAAAACCAGACAAAGCCAAAAACCAATCCACCATTTGCACTTTTTCATTTCCTGTTTCTCCTTCCTCCCACAAGAGCGCCACTGCCATTTGGGTGCTCCTCCGTGTTTTACAAAATGAAGCGCCCGTTGACCGGAAAGAGAAAAGGTGGTATTGTCTCATCCGGAGCATTCCTTTTAACGGGAGCGCTTCACCTGGAGGGCGGTTCTTAACCTTGCCGGGTATGCCGCCCTCCTCCCTTACGATTCCTTAATGCATGGTCATCTCATAAAATGTTCGGCCTGTTCTCCATATCTTTCTAAAGCGCCACAAAAAAAGCCACGAAGGCACACTTTTCCTTTGAAAAGTAAGCCTTCGTGGCTTTTCCTTAAAAACAGTCTTCCGATTCCCCGGTGACTGCTATGGCTGATCAGCGGTCAAACCGTCAACGCCGGCGCCGCCCTGTCCCAAAACCGCATCTTTCTGGATGCTTGTGCAACGGCTTCTGCCATTCCCACCGGACCTGCGGACTCATAACGGATCATCGGGACAAAGTCAAGTTGTTTCTGAATGGCCTTGGACCGGGAAACACCCGGGAGGGTGGAGCGGTTTTTCACGGGCGCATCAACGCCTGGGTTACACGTCTCTTTCCCGGGAAATTGCCACGTCAACCCCCTTTTTCAGCCGTTTCTTCACCCACAGACGACACAAGTAGGTGAGGGGCGAGCTAAAAACGGTGCTTCTCCCTTCCAGGGCTTTATCCGGTTCAAACATGAGATCCAGCAGATGTCCGGCGGGCATGCGGCGACGCAGGTTATTGACGCAACCGGCGCAATAGGTGAAGGTGCTGGTTCCGGCCGCCTCTTTCTTTCTGAGAAATCCCCAATGTTCGGAGAGCTCGGGTGCCAGGCAGCCGGCGGACCCCCCTTCACCACAGCAAAGGGTTTTTCGGCCGTGGTGGCGCATTTCCTGAACCCTCAATCCCTGCTTTTCCAGCAACCCCCGCACCGCCACGTGGACGGCCTCTTCAAAGCGCAGGGCGCAGGGATCGTGCACGGTCACGGTTTTGCCGGATCCTGCCAAATGCGGAATGCCGTCCATGGCCATGAACTCATAGGCCGTCAAAAGGGCCATTTCTGTTGCGTAGGTCTTGAAAATCTGATGGCAGTTGGGGCAGGCCACGATGACTTTCCGGATCCCCATTTTCATGAGGAAGCCCTTCATTTCACTGAAAACCTCTTGAAAATAGGCCTGACGTCCCAGATCGTGGGAAGGTTTGGTACAGCAATCCAGAACGATTCCCACTTGGGGCAGGTGCCGCCGCAAATACCGGTAAAAGGCTAGAGTGGTTTTGGGGCGGGTCCCCGTAAGTGTGCACCCCGGGAAAAACACGGTATCACACCCCTCCGGAAACCCATACCACGTGTAGCGACTTGAAATGCCGCGCTTCTCATACTTCAGAATGCCCCGATGCTGCGGATACGGGGCAAGGCCTTCCTGTACCGCCGATCTCCGCATTTCCAGAAACATGGCGGCAGGATCCAACCCTTTGGGACAGACCGCCGTACACAAACGACACAAACTGCACGCATAGGCCATGGCACGATGGGCGCCTTTTAAAAGGTCAAAGAGATCGGCGATCTGCCTGGGACTGCCGTATTTCTCTAAAAACCGGCATTCCTTGCCGCAAAGGCCACATTTCACACAGTCCTTTTTGATCCTTTGTCGCACGCGTGTCAGTGCTTCTGACTCACCATATTTCAGCATCGGGTAAACCTGTTAGATCTCAAATGGGGGAAGTCTAAAAAGAGATATCCCCGAGTGTCAAACTGGAAAATCCGATGTGGAATTCATGAATTGAAGGGGATTCCGATGACCACGTCGGGCATATCACCCACGGGCCTCCTCTTGCTTTTCCCGAGACAATCCATATATTGAGTGACACGTTTTTTAGGGTTCAACCGCAGGAAAAAGCGCGTTTTGGCAGAATCATTTACAGGATCATTTCCGGGAGGACATCCGTTTTGAGCAAAAAGCATGGTATCTGCGGCATCTGTTTTCACAGTCCCGGCTGCGGGGTGATTGTCCATTTTGATGAAGCGGGCAGAATCGACCGGCTGGAACCGGACCCTGATGCCCCCATGGGCCAGGTGCTGTGCCCCCTTGCCCGCAGTGTAAAAGAAATCGTCTATTCGGAAAGCAGGGTAACACATCCCCTAAAGAGAGTGGGGCCCAAGGGGACCTATGAATTTGAGGAGATTTCCTGGGACGAGGCGTTCCAGATCATCGTGGACAACCTGAATCGGCTGAAGGAGTCCCATGGGCCTGAAACGGTCGGCATCTATACCGGAACCGGCTCATACGAAAGATCCTTCAAAGACATCTATCAGCTCAAAGGGTCCGAAATCTATCTCTCAAGCAACATCCTCTTCCCTTTCGGTTCTCCCAACACCTTCGGTGTGGGCTCCCCCTGCTATACCTCATTGGGGGTACTGGCACCAAAATTGTCCATGGGTTGCCGCCACATCGACATGTTTTCGGATGTGGACAATTCGGATCTGATACTGGTATGGGGAACCGATCCGTCCACCTCCACCCCGCCCGAGATGTTTGAACGCTTAAAAAGGGCTTCCGAAGAGGGCGCCGACATCATCGTCATCGATCCCCGGAAAACCAGGGCCGCGGAACTGGAAGGCGCGGAGTGGATCCCCATCAGACCCGGTTCCGACGGTGCCCTGGCTCTTGGGCTCTGTCACGTTCTCATCAGAGACGATCTCTATGACAGTGAATTTGTCGAAGACTGGACCCTTGGTTTCGATGAGTTCAGAACCTATGTGGAGGATTTCACGCCCGAGTATGTCTCCACCATCACCGGCATTGATGAAGCGCTGATTGAACGTTTGGCCGAAGATATTGCCGATGCCGAAGGGGCCACCTATGTGATGTATACGGGCCTTGAATACACCAAAAGCGGCGTTCAGAACATTCGGGCCGTCATGGTATTGTGGGCCCTGGCAGGGCAGCTGGACGTGGAAGGAGGGCGCTGTTTCCTGGAACCGGACAACATCCTTCCCCTGCCGACGGATCGGCAAATCGAAACTCCGGGGCACGAAAAATCCATCGGTGCGGGAAAATTCCCCGTTTATGCCCACTATTGCGGCGGAGAACCCCATGCAGCCCTTCTGCCCAGGGCGATCATAGACGGCGACCCCTACAAAATCAGGGGGCTCTTCGTTCTGGGGGCATCCCTTATTACCTGCTGGCCCAATCCGGATCTCTGGAAAAAAGCCCTGGGAGAACTGGAGTTTCTGGTCACCATCAATCTGCAATTGACCGCGGACGCAGCCTACGCGGATCTTGTCTTGCCGGCCACCACAGCCTTTGAACAGGAATCCTACTGCTATTACGGCGGTTCCCTGCGACTGAGGGAAAAGCTGATCGAACCCGTCGGCCAGGCCAGACCCAACTATGACATTTTGAATGAACTGGCCAATCGCCTGGGATATGGACACCTCTTTCCCAAAAATCAAAAAGAGCTTCTTGAATACATAATCAGTCAATCGGGCTTTACCCTGGATGATCTAATGAATGCCGACAGGCATGTGCTCAGGAAACCACCAAAGCCCACCGGAGAAAGAAAGTGGGAGCAGGGACTGCTCAGGCGTGACGGAAAGCCCGGTTTTGAAACCCCTTCCGGCAAATTTGAAATCAAATCCACGGTGCTTGAAGAGTACGGCTATGACGGCATTCCCAAATACGAAGAATCGGCTGAAACACCTTTGAGCAACCCCAAGTTATTGAAACGGTTCCCCTTGATCCTGGGAACAGGCCCTTTTAAACCGGACATGAAATCATGTCTTCGCGGCATCCCCGCCTTCATGAAGAACCTCCCCGTTCCCACGGTGCAGATGAACACGGAGGATGCAAAGGAACGAAAGATCAAGACCGGGGACCGGGTCGTCATCAAAACCGCCAGGGGTTCCGTCACCATGCAGGCGTTCGTGACGGATAAAATCATGAAGGGGTGCGTTTACGCGCCGGTGGGGGGCGGCGGCCCCCTGGGCACGGAGGCATGGAAGCAGGCCAATGTCAACACCTTGACCGATTTTGAGCAGTTTGACGAGATCTCCGGTTTCCCCACCTATAAGACGCTATTGTGTCAGGTGAAGAAGAAGAAACGGGAGCGAAGAACCATCGCGGTTCAGGATCCGAGCCTCGGCTGCGTGGGATGAAGTGACATGCGTGGAAATACGTCAGCGGTTACATGTCATTCTCAAATAACTTGTTCGACCTGGGTTTTTCAATGAGTCTTCCGGTTACGAACCGATGCAGAATACTGGATATCAAAGTTTGATAAGGCATGCCATCTTCCAAAGCCCTGGTCTGAAGCTCATCAAGTACCATGGATGAGATTCGGATGTTCACTCTTTTGTCTTTCTTCAACGTCTGACGAGCGTATCCCCGATGTTTTTCGATCTCTTCCTTGAGATTCTTGACGGATTTCCATTCTCCCTGTTCATAGCCGTCAAGGAATTCCTTCTCTTCTTTATCAAGTCTATATTTCGCCATGTCATCCCCCCAAATAATCGCGGGTTGCCTTACGACTCGGAATTATTGTCTTTAGAAATTTGAATGTTAGCCTGTAGCCTGGATTGTAGCACAGCGTTTTCTGAATTCCCACGCATCGGTTTCTCCTAAGTCTTCCGGTCGTGCACTCAACCAAGAATAACTCGCACGCTAGGAACGCCGGTTATGCGTATTCCGGGCCATTCCGTCCAGGCATTCCGATTTAAATCGTCCACCCATTCCGATTGATTCCGTCCACTGATTCCGATTTAAACCGTCCACCGAT
>JANQDY010000138.1 GCA_028278625.1 Thermodesulfobacteriota bacterium | reverse complement strand
TGGGTGATCTATGGCCTTATTCTCGGGGCATTTCTCCTTTCCATAGGGGGAAAGGATGCGTGGCACGACCTCCTTCTGAATCCGTCCGGAAAGATGTTCACGCACTTCCTGCTGAACTTCATCGGAACCCTTTTCAGTTCCAAGGGGCTGGCGGCCCTGGGCAGCTATCTGATCGTCAACCTTGTCACCGGATTCCTCTTTTACCGTCGCTATCGAAACATCCTGAGGAAGAGCACACGGAAGGGCATCGGCCGCTTAAAAGAAATGCTGATCCAAATCTGGATGGAAAGCGTCGAATTGGTGGTCAAAGATCTCATCCGCCTGAGAGAAGACCTGCTCAGCCGGAGCAATGAGCTCTCACGACTTCAGAAAGATAATGGAGGAAGGCTCCTTTAGAAAAGAAGATGGAACACTCGAAGAGAACCGAGATAAAGGCCATGTTTGACCGGTTGAGCGGTCATTACGACCTGCTTAATCGCCTCATCACTTTCGGCTTTGATACGGTGTGGCGCCGCCGGGTCATCGAAAAAACAAACCTCCACCGCGGCGCCCGGTTGCTGGATGTGGGCGCAGGGACCGGGGATATTGCCCTTACGGCCCAGAAGAAGATGCCCAATTTGAAGGTGACGGCAGCCGATTTCTCCCTTCCCATGATTAAACAGGGCCGAATGCGGCCGGACGGAAATAAGCTCCAATGGTGCGTGGCGGATGCACTCAACCTCCCTTTTCCCAATCAGACCTTTGACGCCGTTACCTCGGGGTACCTGATTCGCAATGTGCTGGACCCCGTGGCGGCTTTTGAGGAGCAGTTTCGCGTGCTCAAACCGGGTGGACGCGTTGTCTGCCTCGAGACCTCACCGCCCAAGCGAAACATCGTGCGCCCCCTGGTACTGCTTCATTTCAAACTGATGATTCCTTTGCTGGGGCGTCTTGTGGGCGGCAATCAGGCGGCCTATACCTATCTGCCCAGTACCACCCGGAACTTCATGGCACCCCACGAAATGGTTGCCACCATGGAAAAGGCCGGTTTCACATCTGTCCGTTACCAGCTCTTCATGTTCGGTACCATGACCCTTCATTCTGGAATACGTTCAGAAAAACCGGCCCTTTATCCTTCTGATGATCAGGGGAATGAAAAAAGAAAAAATGTAGACGAGAACGCCGAATAGCGTTTTCAATGAGATGAGATCCCGCCAATTTCCCGAAAACCAGGCATCCCTCAACATGCCGCTCAAGAAGGAGATGGCAAAAACCGACACCATGACACCCAGGCCCGTACCGAAGAAATAGTCCTTAAAATGGACCTTTGTGAGGCTCAGGGCATAGTTGACGGGTGTAAAGGGCGTATTGAGCAATCGAAGGATCAGCACCGTTGTAAATCCATTTTTTTCGATTACGTCATCGTACCGTTTTAGCCGTTCGCCAATAATGGCGGCCACAAAATCCCGGCCCAACTTTCTACCCACAATGAAGGCGCATGCCGCGCCAGCCCATGCCCCAATCCATGCGAACAAGAAGCCCCAGTATGCGCCAAAAAGCCCTGCCGCCAGAACGATCATGATACTGGCGGGAAAAAAGAGGGTGATTCCCGCGGCTTCAATTGCCATGAACACCACAGGGGCCCAGAATCCTGATCTCTCAAGAATGGATTCAAGATTCTCAGGCGTCACCACCTCCTTGAGTGCCGTAAAGCGATACAGGCAAAGGGCCACAGTTCCAAAAGCAATCAGCCCGAGGAACTTGATCAATGCCCTTTTTGAAAACCCTTTTTGAAGATATTCCATTCAGATCTGTCCTCTCAGACCGCCCCAAGCGATCCCCAGATACTCATGAATGGCTTCCGTTGATTCCAGAAGGGCATCCGCCCCTGGAAAGATGTCCCAGGGAGAAAAAGGCATCTTAATCCGAGAGGTGGCGCCCGCGGGTGCCGGAATGGGATGCATCCCCAGCTTCTCAAAAAGGGCCATTGATCGCGGCATATGGGTGGCGGATGTCACCAGAATGAAGGGCTTTTTCTGAACAATCCGCTGAATCAGCATGGCCTGGTCTTTGGTATCTTTGGAGGCGTCTTCGATAATCATCTGGTCTTTAGAAACTCCCATGAATTCACTCATACGAGCCATTATCCTGGCTTCAGGAACCGGGTCCACGGTGCCGCCGCCGGAGAGAATCAGTTTGGCCCCCGGATTCAGTCTGAAAACGCGGATCCCTTCCATCAGACGGATCAAGGAATGCCCGCCCAGATGGCTGGTTAGGGGGACGTTGGGATCGGATTTATGGCCGCCTGCCAGGACCACCACATATTCGGCCGTTTTTTCCGTTTCAGTTCCGGTTTTGGCCAAATTCACGGGCAAGTAAGCGTCGTACTTGCAGTCAAGCGGCCTGTTCAATATTCTTGAAACAGGGTTATAGCTCATTAACGTGAGCCCCAGAAGAGCAATCGTGATCAATATTTTGCCCGTAAGGACTCTTTTGCCCCGCCACAACAGGAACAACCCCAAAAAGGCAATCAGCAGGCAAAAAGGGAGTGGCATGAGCAGCGAACCGAGGATTTTCTTGATAATGAACACCAATAAAGGGCCTCCCACATTTCAGGGCGTTTCAAACGGTTTCCTGTTTCATCATCCGCATTTCAAAAGCTATTTTCTTGATTGTAATCAATCAATGGTCCACGGTCAAAAAAACATTGTCAAAAGGCGCAGAAAAGTATAAAAAGACCTTTTTTAACAGTGTCGTATGGGCGCTATTTTAAGAGGTTCCGATGGATGACATCCTGGATTATTTCTTGTGCGATGTTTGCGCCGGCAAGGATTTTAGGCTGGTTTACAACTTCTGTCTCCGGTTTCACGGCGTGAACTTTTCCGACGATCTTATCTACGACAAGTGGGTGGGAGAGCGGTTTCAGTGTACAAAATGTGAGAAAACATTCTCCAGGGAAGAAATAGAATCGGGTTTAACCCGCCTAAGAAAGGCGCACATCAAGAGGGACTAATACTCAATGGTGTATTGCTCTTGATGAAAGTCCTCTTTTCCAATAATGATAATTCTTTTGCCGGCCCTCTTTTCCAGATCGATGACCGATCCCTGCTCTTCTTCCCTCAGAACCTTGTCTACTTCAGGGTTCACGAGGATGTGAATGCTGCCTCCTTCGTCCGGGTGCATACAATCCCGCTCCAGATCCCTGAAGATCTCATAGCAGATGGTCTTGGGCGATTTGAGGGTCCCTCTCCCTTCACAATAGGCGCATGGCTCGCTCAACAGGCGATTCAGACTGGCCCGGGTCCTCTTTCGGGTCATTTCAATCAATCCCAGATCCGACATGGGTAGAATATTGGTTTTGGCCTTATCTTTACTGAGCGCTTCTTTCAGTGCCGCCGAAACCCGCTCACGGTTTGAGGTTTTTTCCATATCAATGAAGTCGATAACGATAAGGCCGCCGATATTCCTGAACCGGAGCTGGTAGGCAATCTCTTTGACAGCCTCAAGATTTGTTTTGAGAATGGTCTCTTCCAGATTCCGCTTTCCAACGTAACTGCCCGTGTTCACATCGATCGCGGTCAGCGCTTCCGTCAGTTCTATAACGATATACCCCCCCGATTTCAGCCATATTTTGTTCCCAAGGGCCCGGGAGATCTCTATTTCGATGCCAAAAGCGTCAAAAATGGGTCCGGCCCCTTCATACAACTCAACGGAATATTTCAACCTGGGCGCAAAGGTTTCAATGAAGTCCATGATCTTTTCGTATTCTTCATCGGAATCGACAATGAGACGGTCCACTTCTCTGGTGAACAGGTCCCGCACCGCTCTGAGCGTAACGGTCAGATCTCGATAGAGGAGGCCCGGATTATTTCCTTTCTCCATTTTTTCCTGGATATTGTCCCAGAGCTTCAATAAGAAATCCATCTCAGCCTCCAGTTTTTCTTTGGAGGTGTTTTCCGCCACTGTTCGAACAATAAAACCAAAGGATCCGGGATTAATATCCTTCACGATGCCTTTGAGACGATCGCGCTCATCCCTGTCTTCGATTTTGCGAGATACGCCGATGTGATTCACGGTGGGCATCAGCACCAGATGTCTTCCGGGCAAGGAAACATGGGATGTCAGCCGGGCCCCTTTGTTGCCGAGGGGTTCTTTTGAGACTTGAACCATGATGCTCTGGCCCTCGTGGAGCAGATCCTCTATTTGAAAGCCGCCGTGGCCCGACTGTTTTTTGAGGGATTCGTCAACCTTGTTGGCATCAAGCGTTTCATTGACCTCGCTGGTGTTGAGCATCATCTGCTCGAAATCCGAAAAATCCCTGTAGACATCCGAAACATAAAGAAAAGCCGTTCTTCCGAGACCGATATCCACAAAGGCCGCCTGCATACCGGGAAGCACGCGCACCACCCGCCCTCGATAGATGTTGCCCATCAATTCTCTGCCGCTGTCCCTTTCAACATGCAGCTCAACAACAATGCCGTTTTCAACCAACGCAACCCTGGTTTCATAAGGTCTGGAATTGATGATCAGTTCGCTGGACATCATGGGGCTCCCCGATTTCTCCCGCTTTTTTGAAAAATCTGCTCTATTTTCAATATGTTCATTTTCGATAGATCGCCTTCATCCAGCGCGAATACACCTTTGATGATCTCTTTAGGCTTAAGGGACAATGTGTCCGTTTGCCTGATGGTCATTTCGATTTCATTAGGCGAAACCATTCTCATGGCAGTCACGAGGCTTCGGGCATCAATGGCATGTTCCCCTTTTTTGTTGGTTTTGACAACCTCAAAATGGCGGGAGCGGAGGAATTTCGCCAGACTTGCTTCGCTGAACGTTATTCCGTGGAGCGTTATGCGAAAACGGGAAGCCTTGAGGCGAAGCTTCTTTGCCGACGGGGAGACCTTCTCCACCCCTCTTATGCTGATCCCGGAGGGGAGTTCCCGGTTAATGGCGGCTTTTAGATGGTGTGCATCCAAGTCATGAACCAGTTCAATCACCGCCGTTTCCGCCATGCTTTCGGTACCCACCGGCAGGGCCGAAAGAAATGAAATTTTAGGCAATGGATGGAATCCCTTGGAATAGGCAAGCTTCAATCCGGCCCGCCTGAAAGCGCGGTTTAAAACACGCATCAATTCCAGATGGCTGAGGTAACGGGCGTTTCCCATTTTTGAAAAGTCAAGCCGAAACCTGCTCACCGCATCGGCTTTATCCTCTCTGGATGACGGCTTTTTCGGTTGAAACGACTGGTTGTTATACAGAATCGGATCAATGTCATCATGATCACATACACCGCACTCATGACATTGTTCCCGACAGTCGGCGGTGAAGTGTTCTTTTTGGGCCTTTTTCCGTTCTTTTCTTAAAAAGGCCTTTGAAACGCCCGATCGGATATGGTCCCAGGGCAAAACCTCATTAACATCCCGCTCTCTGTGATAGAACTCCGGCTCAATCCCGGAACGGAAAAAGGCCTCCTTCCAAACCACCATATTGAAATGCTCGCTCCAGGCATCAAACCTGGCACCCAGCTTCCAAGCCTCGACAATGACTTGGCTCAATCTCCTGTCACCCCTGGCCATGATCCCTTCGAGCCAGCTCAACTCCGGCTGATTCCATTTCACCCTTACACCGCTCCCCTTGAGCCCCTCTCGAATCAATTCTATCCGTCTGCGGCTCTCATCCAGCGGTATCTGCGGCATCCACATGAAAGGGGTATGGCTTTTGGGCACAAATGTGGAGACACTGACATTGACCTTTTTCCCCTTCCCTCTTCTGCCCGATAATCTCGTGATCTGCCGGGCCAAGCCGATGATGTCCTGAAGGTCCTCATCCGATTCAAACGGGAGGCCGATCATGAAATAAAGCTTGATCAGATTCCATCCGGAACCGTATACGGCTTTTGCCGTTTCCAGAATGTCCGATTGGGTGAGTCCCTTGTTGATGACGCGCCTCAAGCGATTGTTTCCTGCTTCCGGGGCAAGGGTAAACCCTGTTTTTCGAACTCTTTTGATCTGGGCCATCATATGGGCATCCAGGCTGTCCACCCGAAGCGAAGGGAGGCTGATCCCGGTATGATCGGAAGAATGAAAGTCCATGAGCGTGGAAAGGAGCGGTCCGATATGGCTGTAGTCGCCGGAACTGAGTGACAATAGGGACAAATCCTCATAACCGGTCAGTTTCAACGTCTTCTCGGCAATCTTAAGGATGGATTCGGGGCTTCTTTCGCGCACGGGTCTATAGATCATTCCCGCCTGACAGAAACGGCACCCCCGGGTGCAACCACGGGAAATCTCCACTGCAACGCGATCGTGAACCAGCTCCGTATATGGGACGATTTGGCGTTCAGGATACGGATAGGCATCCAGTTGTGATATAACGGCCTTGTTGACCCATCTTTGGTCATCACGTTTCGGAACGATCTCAGCAATCCTACCATCCCGCGCGTATCGGGGCTCAAAAAGGGAGGGCACATAGACGCCCCGGATTCTGGAAAGGGAATCCAGGATATGAGATTTCTGCATGCCCTTCCGTTTTCCAGTCCGAATTGCTTTACAGATGTCCAGGGAAACATCTTCACCGTCACCAATGACCATGATATCAAAAAAATCGGCAACCGGTTCCGGATTGAAACAAGCGGGCCCACCGGCTGCAATAATAGGATATCCCTCTCCCCTCGCTTCTGCCAAGAAAGGAATGCCGCAGAGATCAAGCGCATTTATGATGTTCGTATAGGAAAGCTCATGTTGAAGGCTGAAACCGATCACATCGAAGGCCTGAAGCGGCCGTCCGGATTCGCATGTTGTTAGCGGCAAATCAACCCGCCTCAGCGCAGTTTCCAGGTCGGGCCAGGGGGAAAAGGCCCTTTCAGCTGAAATCCAGTCACGATCGTTTAAGAGGTGATAGAGAATTCTAAGACCCAGATGGCTCATGCCCACTTCGGGCGTATCCGGAAATACCAGTGCCATGGATACTTCGATTCTTGAAAGATCTTTCTGAACCGTGTTGATTTCATTATTCAGGTATCGGCTGGGACGGGTGAGATCGGAAGCCCAGGTCTGTTCACATATGTTCATGGCAATATCTCTAATTCAAAGGGAATGATCAGCACCGGAAACCTTCGGCAGAATAATGGTGATTTCAGCACCGCCCTGAGGGTGATTGCGCCCGGAAATCCTCCCTCTGAGTTCGTCCATAATCCGTTTTACAGTCGCCAGTCCGAGCCCCGACCCTTCTTCCTTTGTGGTAAAGAAAGGCGTAAACAATTTTGGAAGGGTTATTGGATCAAATCCGTCACCTGTATCGCGGATCGTGATCGCCACTTTTTTGGTGCTTGGCTGGGATGCTTCAAAAGCCCACCTGGTGCCGATTTCAATGATTCCGCCCTCAGGCATGGCATCGCTCGCATTCAAAAAAAGATTCCATAAGACTTGCTTTATGAGCGCCGGATCCGACTCAACCATCACCGAATCCATGAAATGTGTGATCACGCGGACTTTTTCGTTCCAGCGAGGACTGTTCCTATAAAGGGTCAGGGACTCTTTTACGACCTCATTGAGATCGAACGTCTTCCAGTTGACCGCCTTTGGCCGTGCAAAGAGGAGGAAATCACTGATTAGCTGATTCAACCGATCGATTTCCCTTGAAACTATGGACATCAGCCGATTCTGTGTGCTATCCCATTCACCCCCTTCTTTCAGCACCTCAATGGAGCCGCTGATGGATGCCATGGGATTCCTGATTTCATGGGCAATGCCGGCAGCCATTTCTCCCACCAGGGCCAGTCCTTCCACCTTTTTCATGCTTTCTTCAATCCGTTTGATCTCGGTTACATCTTGAATGACGGCAATCTTACCACTCTCTTCGCTTGAAAAATGGCGAAGCGGGGAAACCGAAAGCCTAAGATAGGTTTTTGCGCCGTCCCCTTTCCGGTAGGGCATGTCCATGAATGGCGGTGTGTGGGGAGAGGGACGCACTTCCATAGCGCTTCTTATATGCCCGTACAAATCTGGAATCGCCGTATCCAGGGGCTGCTCCAAGATCTCATGGCTCCGGATGCCGAAGATCTTCTCCGCTGTTGGATTGAAAAGCATGACGCGTTCTTCATCATTCAAAACAATAAGCCCCGAATCGATGCTGTTGATGATGCTTTCGTGAAGCGCTTCCAGTTTGTTTAGATCGAGCCTGGTTTCCTTGAGTTCCGCCCGGCTCTCTTTCATCTGCTCAGCCAGAAAGCCGCTGAGATAACCCACCAGATAGAAAGCGATCATGTTCACGAGAATTCTGTAGAACAAAAATGCGCCGCTGTAGGCGTCTGGGGCATCATATAGCGGGCTCTTTATGGGTTCAATCAGGCCATAAAAATGCAAATCCAGCATCAAACCGTAGAGGATACTGCTTGCCGATGCGATGAGGATACCGCCCTTGCGAGAGAATATGATGCCGGCGCTGAAAATGTTTAGAATAAACAGGAATGAAAAAATGCTTTCGATGCCACCCGTGGTGTATATGAAAAAGGTGATGAAAACGGTATCAAAGAAGAGTTGAAAATAGGCTTGAAGCCGTATTCGTCCCAGGTATTTGATCAGGAAAATATATACGATATTTGTGAAATATATAACCGCAAGAAGGATATAGGGGGCACTTTGCACATCGCTGATTTCAAGGCGTATTTCCCGGAACCGTATAATGATGAGGGCACCCAGGATCACCGAGACGAACAAAACTCTTAGGAACATCAGAACTTGCAGCCTTTTCAGGAGTTCTCTGTCCCTTTCACTGCGATGATGGGTATTCATGCCTGTTATTTTTAACCCATGGCCGCAGCCATCTTGAATATTGGCAGATACATGGCAACCACAAGCCCGCCGATGGTACCGCCAAGAAAAACCATTAGGAGCGGCTCAAGCATGGATGTCAAAGCATCCACGGCTGCATCCACCTCATCGTCATAAAAGTCCGCGATTTTTTCCAACATGGTTTCAAGGGCCCCCGTGGCCTCACCCACACCGATCATCTGAACAACCATATTGGGGAATATTTCATTTTCCGATAGGGGCTCCGCAATGGGCTGTCCCTCGGCAATGCTGGAGCGGACGTCCAGTATGACCTCTTCCAATACGACATTACCGGCGGTCTTGGCCACGATTTCCATGGCCGAAATAATGGGTACCCCGCTGGCAATCATGGTTCCAAGGGTTCTGGTAAAACTGGCCACCGCTACTTTCTTTAGAAGGGGTCCAAATACCGGCAATTTAAGCGCCAGGGTGTCCACCTGCTTTCTTCCCGCTTTTGTGTTCTTATATCGTTTGAAAGCAAACACCAACACGATAAGGGCGCCGATCATGTAATGAACATTCCCTTTTGTGAAACGGCTTATATTGACCACGATCTGGGTCGGGAGCGGCAACGCCGAGCCGAAATCTTTGAACATGCTTTCAAACACGGGAATGACAAAAATCATAATTACCGAAATCACCAAGATGGCGATGGCGACCACAATGGCCGGATACGTCATGGCACTTTTGATGCGCGATTTCAATTTCTGGGCCTTTTCGATATGGGTGGCCAGACGCTGCAGAATCGTGTCCAGTATCCCACCCACTTCACCGGCCGCAACCAGGTTTACAAAGAGGCTGTCAAAAACCTTGGGATGCTTCTGCAGCGATTCGGCCAGACTGGCACCGCCCTCCACGTCTGTAACCACCTGCTTCAAGACCCCCTTAAAGGTCTTATTCTCCATTTGCTCTGCCAGTATGGTGAGTCCCTGCACAAGGGGTAGGCCGGCATCGATCATGGTTGAAAACTGGCGGGTAAAAATAACCAGGTCCTTGCTGGTGATTTTCGGCTGCATGAACGAGACGTTTGCAAAGAGATCTTTCGGTTTTTCCTTGATTTTCTTGATTTTGAGATTGCGACGTTTCAACTGCAATCTCGCCATCCTTTCATCGGCGGCCTCCACTTCACCACGAATGGTTTTTCCCTTTCTCGTTTCGGCAACCCATTTATATTCCGGCATTATGCTTCTCCGCAAATCGCTTGTACCCAGGACACCAACTTCAAAATGAAAAATGGAACCAATCCATTTTCATATTTGCCAATTTCGCAATCTAAATAGGCAGTTAAGGGAAAATAGATAATCTTGACCTTCCTGTCAAGGTATCTCTTTTATTTGGGCAAGCCTGATATTGTGCTTGACAAGAACCAGTTACACCATGTTATATGAATTCTTCATAAATTGCCATGAAGATCTAAATCATACAATACTCTCTGAAGAATACGGTTCGGAGCGATTTTCTAAGTTTTTAATCAGCCCAAATGCACAATGCGCAGTTTGGGGAAATTAATGGATAAAGGAGGTATTGGCTGTGAGTGAAATTGTTGCTCCCATGGGGGGTAAGGTTATTGACGTGAAGGTGAATCCGGGCGATGCGGTCAGCGAAGGAGATGAAGTGGTTATCCTGGAAGCCATGAAGATGGAATTACCGGTTGTATCAGAAGCCTCGGGCACGGTTAAAGAGGTAAACTGCAAAAACGGTGACACGGTTGAAGCCGAAGGCGTCCTGATTACATTGGAATAATTTCCTTTTTCTCCTGCAGGCGGGTGTCCCAAAACCTGTTTTCAAGAAAAGCCGCTATTTGGGAAATGGCGGCTTTTTTCATTGTGGGGTTCAACACATGGGCTATGCGGCGGCCTTTTTCTTCTCCGCCCTCTTCACCGATGCGGAGATGATCTTTCCTGAAATAACCATGCCCACCAACAAAACAATCAGAACCGCAAATACACCGATATACCGCAAAACCAGTGTTCCGATAATCCATGTCCAGTTATCTTTTACGATGACGATGGTCGTTCCGTTTTTGTCGTGTTTCGAAATGGTGATGGAATGCCAGGGTAGCGCACCGTCATCCTCAATGTAGGTTGCATCTTTCCAATCACGGAATTTAATGTCCGGCACTTCCTTTAATTGTTCCCTGTAAAACAACACCACTTCGTCGTGGCTCATGGAAGTTTTCATCTCCAGGCGCGCGTCGGTCCTGAGGCCCTCTTCCCCCCCGCTCACCACGGGCGCCCCCAAGAAATCCTCGGCGTTTGAGCCTGTCGGAACCATCAGCAATATCAATAACAGAAACACTCCCTTTTTCATTTGATCATCCTTTACCTAATTAAGGTTTGACACCCTGAACTGCCCTTAGTCGAACATTGCAATGAACATGCCGGCTGCTGCGGCAGATCCGATGACACCGGCCAAATTCGGCCCCACGGCATGCATCAGCAAATGGTTTGATCGGTCGTATTTAAGCCCTTCCATCTGAGAAACCCTTGCTGCCATGGGCACCGCGGAAACGCCGGCCGAACCGATAAGAGGGTTGATCTTTTCCTTGAGAAAGAGGTTCATGATTTTGACGGTGACGATGCCGCCAATGGTACAGACGGCAAAATCGACCAGGCCAAGTCCAAAAATAAAGAGCGGCTTCCAACTGAGAAATTTATCCGCCTGCATGGTGGCCCCTACGGATATACCTAAGAAAATGGTGACGATATTCATCAGTGAATCCTTGGCCGTTCCGGTCAAACGTTCCACCACGCCGCTTTCCTTCATCAGATTTCCAAGCATGAACATCCCCATCAAGGGTATGACCGAGGGCACCAAAAGGGCAATGATGCCTGATGTTACAAGGGGAAAGAGGATCTTTTCCTGACGCGAAACAGGCCTCAGTTGACGCATTCGGATTTTTCTCTCTTCCGGGTTCGTCATCATTTTCATGATTGGCGGCTGGATGAGAGGGACCATGGCCATGTAAGAATAGGCGGCCAGGGCGTTTGCACCAAGGAGCTGAGGCGCCAGATGCTGGGTCAAATATATGGTGGTTGGACCGTCCGCACCACCGATAATACTGACGGATGCGGCCTCTTTAAGGGTGAAACCCACCAGTACGGTGCCCGTGAACGTGATGAAAACGCCCAACTGAGCCCCCGCACCGATGATCAGCGTCTTGGGATTGGCGATCAGGGGCCCGAAGTCGGTCATGGCGCCCAGCCCCAAAAAGATAATGCATGGAATCACTTCCCATTTGAGCCCGTAGTGATAGAAAAGCTGAAAAAGCTGAGGATGGCCATGGGAATGACCCATGAGTGGAACCAGAGGAAAATTAACGATAAAAATGCCAAATCCGATGGGAAGCAGGAGAAGTGGTTCGTATTTTTTGGCAATCGCCAAAAAGATGAACAGGCTTCCCACACCCCACATGACAACGATATTCCACTCAAAATTATAAATTCCGGTTGTGTGGAGGGTCCCATACAACATATCCAGTATTTCATTGGCAGTCATGACAGATTCCTTCCAAAATCCTCAAACGTTATCCTGTGTTACGGGCTTCATTTTTCGGTGCCTAATCCGCACGTCGAAAAAACAACGCTTAATACAGGTACATCAATATGTCAATGAAAATTACTGGCTGGATATGCCGATATACGCGCCACCGTCCCACGTCATCATGGCGTTTGATGGCGCGTCATCAGGATTGTTTTTACTCTATTGGTTTTTCCAAACAGGTTTGCGCTTTTCCATAAACGCATTCAAGCCTTCTTGGGCATCCTCCGTGTTCATGAGTTCCTCTAAGTAGATATCTTCGATGATCTTAAGCGAAGGATCAAAATCGTCCATGAGGCCGGCCATTATGGCCTTCTTCGTCTTTCTGAGCACCTCGGCGCTCAACTTGAGATACGGTTTTACGAAATCTTCGGTTGCTGCAGTCAATTCCTCCTTTGAAACGATCTTGTTGATCAGACCCATCTTCAATGCCTCTTCAGCCGAAATGATTTTGCCCGACATAATCAGCTCCATGGCGGCCTTTCGGCCGATGATGCGGGGCATGAGCTGTGCCGCTATGGGGGGAAATACACCCACTTGCACTTCCGGCTGACCGTATTTGGCATCTTCTGTGGAGATGACAAGGTCGCAAAAGACGGCCAGTTCACAACCGCCCCCCAAACAGGAGCCGTAAACGGACGCAATGGTGGGTATGCCCAAGCCGTCCATAAGACGGAACATGCCGTGAAATGCATCAATCATTTTCGGTGCCAGATCCCCCATGTGTTCTCCCACATCGACACCGGCGGAAAAGCACTTTCCCTTTGCGTCAAAAAGTACCGCTTTCAGGTCTTTTTCCCCTTGCCATGATTTGAGCACACCGTTGATTTCATCCATCATGGCGATATTCAAAATGTTGACCGGAGGCCGGTTCAAAGTGATGGTTCCCAACCCATTATCCAATTCAACCTTGATGTTATTGTATCCCATTATACACTCCTTAAACTAAGAAACGGCAGGGAGACCTGCTCGTGGACCCACCCGCCGTTCAAGATTCGTGATTTGCAGACAAACTACTCCTTGGGTGTCCCCATGGCCCTGGCAAACATATCCATATCCCAGGTGCTGCAATTTGCAATATCCTGTCGGAACTTCAGGAAATTTATGGTATCCTGACCCGTAATCCGTTTGGTGTTGAATGCACCAAAGCCCAGGAAGGCCTCTCCCCCCATATTGGCCGCCAACCAGTGGCGGTTGTAGTTCTTAGAATAATCCCAGAAGAATTTTTTCTTGGCGCGAATACTGTCAATGGATTTGATCAGACAACCGGGGAACAGGTTCGCAAAGGTCCATACGATCTTATCCACTTCTTTATCCAGCAGTTCAAAATCGGCATTGGCTTGATGCTCTTTCACGAAAGCGCGGGCTTCTTTGGCTTCGGGTCCGGTCTTGAATTCACCATAGACGATCTCGCCGTTTTCCACGTATTTATCGGTAATGATCATGGGATTTCTTACCCATTCGCCGTCCACTTTCAGAACCGGAACAACCTTGCTGATGAGGGTTTTGGCCTTCATTTTATACGCGGACCACATCTCACAGGAAACACAGTTCCACATGGCGTCTTCAATCCCTAAAAACCAGGGGAGAAAATCAGAAGAACCGCCGTCCGGGGCGGAGCCATGCTTGGGGCCTGCCTGGCCAAAAATGGCCAGGTCCGAAGAAACAGCGATATCACAGGCCATGCCGATCTCCTGGCCGCCAGCAACCCTCATGCCGTTGACCCGGCAGATGACGGGTTTTTTGCAGGCCATAATGGCATCCACCATGTGATTGAACAGCTCCATGTACTGACCATACTCATCGCAGCGGAGGCTGTAAAATTCACTGTACTCCTTGGTATTTCCGCCTGTGCAAAAGGCATAGGGGCCGGTGCCGGTAAATATGACGGCTACGACGCTACGGTCAAGAGAGGCGTTTTCAAAACCCGCAATAACACCTTTGACCATTTCAGTTGTGTAGGAGTTGTACTGCCTCGGATTGTTCAATCGAATCCAGGATACGTACAGCCCTTCAACCACATTGCCCTTGGGATCCTTCAAGGGACGCTTTTCGTATACCACGCAGGGCGCTTCCGTCCCCCAGTGAGCATCCGTATGAAGTGCGTGATCTTTCATTTCATTGTCTCTTGGCATCCATTCTAAAGCCATATCTCAAACCTCCTCGTTCTTGCTAAAAATGTGTTAAAAAAGCCCCATTCAAACCATCAGAAATCGGGAACAAGCACGATGCGCTTTTCAGGAGAAGCGCTGTGAGCTTCTTCAAATGCCTCCAAAATGGTACTCATGGGTCGGGTCTGTACGAAAGGTTCTATGTCAACCTTTTTCTTGAGCACCATATCCATCACCGCGGGATAATACTCCGGCAGGCAGGCCCAGGTGCCGATCAGTTCCGCATCAAAAGCCATGAGCCGACTGATGGAGTAGTTCACTTTTGCCATGCCGAAACCGACCACAACCAGTTTTCCGGTGAAACTCAAAAGCGCCAGTGCCGTTTCTTGCCCGGGTTTTGATCCGGTCACTTCAAATATTTTCCAACCATAGGTGGGCAGGCCATTCTGTTTTCGAATGGATTTAAACTCACCGGATATATCTTTGAGGCTCTTGTCTCTGCTGTTGATATAGAAATCAGCGCCGTAGGAAAGCATTTTTTTCAAGCGGTCTTCCACAATATCAATGGCAATCACCGTGCCCGCTCCCAGCGCTTTGGCCTCTTGAACCATGTACTGGCCCACACCCCCCACGCCGATGACAATAACATTATCCCCCGGTTCCAGTTCGGCACGTTTGGCCGCCTGATACGGCGTTGTCCCGGCATCAGCCACCACTGCCAGATGCTCCAGCGGTATTTCCCCTCGGTTCTTGATTTCACAGAGGTCGATGCTGGGGACGGGTATATGGCTTGAAAAACCGCCGTAAATGCCCATGCTGTTACCCGGCATTTTCTGGTTCAGACACCGGTTTCCTCTTCTCGTTTTGCAGAGAAAACATTGTCGGCAGGGCATGACCGCCGGAATCAGGACCTCTTTTCCAACCCACTGGTCATCGCCGGCCACCACGGTCCCTGAAATCTCATGACCCAGCGTCAAAGGGGGCTTTTCCACCGTGGGCACGCCATCGTAAAAATAGCCCAGGTCCGTGTGACAGACACCACAGCCGGCCACTTCCACCAGGACTTCTCCCTGGGCCAGATCAGGAACAGGGATCTCCTTCCTTTCAATCTTGCCTGGCGTCACCTCACCGGTTTCCCTATTATGGATTGCCGGCTGAACCATCTGCCAAGTCTGGATTTTGTCTGGTACTCCCATTCTACTCCTCCTTAAACTATTTAATTGGGTTGTCGATTTTCATCCGGCTTTCTGCTAAATCATCCCGTAACCGCCATCAACAGAGAGCAACTGGCCCGTAATGTAGTCGCTGTCATCTGAAGCCAGAAATACAAAAGCCGGCGATATGTCTTTGGGTTCGGCAAAACGTCTCAGAAGAATTCGGTTCATGTAGATTTCTTTGAGCTTTTCATCGGATCGGATCTTTTCAGTCATATCGGTCGCCACAATGCCCAAAGATATGACATTACAGCAAACGCTGTAACGGGCAAGCTCGCGGGCAATTGATTTTGTCATGCTGATGAGCCCTCCCTTGGCAGCACTGTAATTGATCTGGCCCACGGTCCCAACCAGGCCCGCAACGGAAGTGACGTTGATGATCTTTCCGCTCTTCTGTTCTTTCATTTGAGCGCCCGCCGCCTGGGCACAGAGGAACGCGCCTTTCATATGGATATCCACCACTTGGTCCCATTGGTCTTCGGTCATCTTGAGCATCAAGGCTGGGCGGGTAAACCCGGCGTTGTTCACAAGGACATCAAGCCGGCCAAACCGATCCACAGCGGCGGAAACCAGACTTTCCACCTCCGCCTTGTTTGCCACATCCGCCTTTACAGCCATCGCATCGCTTCCCATTTCCTGAATCTTCCGGACCACCTCGTCGGCTGCGTCCTGATTGGAAGTGTAGTTTACAACCACCTTTGCGCCTTCTTCGGCATAACCCAGTGCCACTGCCCGTCCAACTCCCCGGCTGCTGCCGGTCACCAAAGCAACTTTATCTTTAAGTTTCATATTGTTACCCCTTCAAGAAAGTTATGCACCATTTATTGTGAACCGATAAGCCAGAGCTATATTGTAGTCACATTATAGTTACGCAACGAATGTAGTGAAAATCGATTTTAGTGTCAAGAAAAAACTAAAAAAGAGACGTTGTCAGCTCACTTAAACGCCCATGAACGGAAAGCCATTTCAATTCCAATTTGTTTCTTGATAATTTCCCGAGATTTTTCTATACAAAAAAAGTATGCTTATTAAACCATTTGCGACTCTGGTAGAAAGAAGAAAATATGAAAAAAAGGATTCTGGAAATCTTGATTTGTCCCTTATGCCTTCCCGACGAATACCCTCTCATGGCAGAGGTTTCGGAAGAAACTGAAGATGACATTTTAGCAGGGGCTTTGCGCTGTTCAGATTGCGGCAGGGGTTATGTTGTTCAAGAGGGCATCGCTTATCTCGATCCCGCCACGGCAAATAAGACAAAGGGTACCGAGGCTTCAAAATATGAATCAGCACCGGTTGTGTCGTCCTATCTTTGGAGCCACTATGGGGATATACTGGATGACGAAAACGCTTCTGCTGCTTACAGTGACTGGAACAGGCTGATTAAACCTTCATCCGGATTTGCCCTTGATGCAGGTTCCGCCGTCGGTCGCTTCACCTTTGAATTGAGCCGAAAAAACGATTTTGCAATCGGCATCGACAATTCCCTTGCCTTTATTCGAACTGCCAGGGAACTGATGCTGAAGCGTGAAAAGACATTTCAATTGCTGCAGGAAGGTCTTGTGACCCGGGAAAAGACCATCACGTTACCAGCCGGATGGAACGGAAACAAAGTGGAGTTTTTGATTGCCGACGCGGAAAGACTCCCTTTTAGAGCCGGTTCCTTTTCATCGGTGGCCTCACTGAACCTCGTGGACAAGTTACCCAAACCCATTTGGCATCTCAAAGAAATGGATCGCGTGGCGCAACCGAGGAAATCCCAACTACTCTTATCCGATCCCTTTTCATGGTCGGAAGACGTGACCAGCCGGACAAACTGGTTGGGGGGAACGCACGAGGGCCCTTATTCCGGGAATGGCTTGGAAAACGTGGCGGGTATTCTGAATGGCAGCAAGAATGGATTGCGGTCTCAATGGAACATCGAGAAGGCGGGTCATGTCTGGTGGAAAATAAGAACCCACCAGAATCATTTTGAACTTATTCGTAGTTGTTACGTAAAGGCAAACAGATGAGCCAATTTCAAAAGGGCCTTGGAGACCGCTCCCCCTGAAGGCGGTTCAGACGCCTTTTGTTCTGTCCAATAATCCGAGATAAAGGTTTTTCATATCACGAAGCAGACGCTCGTTGGAAAAAGTGTCCGCTGCAAAATTCCTGGCTTCGCCATTCATGTGCTCGCGAAGCCCTTTATCCATTGAAATCAAATAGCTAAGACCTTTCGCAAAACTTGCGGCATCGTTATTGCGGCAGAGAACGCCCCTTCTGCATAAAACATATCCATCCTTTTCCAATAGTCCCTTCAAGGGAGCCCCCAGAAGATCTTTCACACCGCCCGCATCCGTTGAGATGACGGACGTGCCCGTGGCCATGGCCTCAATCATGGATACCGGCGTTCCTTCATTCTTGCTCGTCAAGGCCAGCACGTCCAAATCGGCGTAGACTTCGGGCAAATCCCGCCGCCAGCCGCAGAACTTGATGTGATGGTTAAGACCTTTTCCCTTCGCAAGGTCTTCAAGATGTTTTCTCAATTCACCATCGCCAATCACAACAAACCTGACATCCAAGCCCGCATGCTCTTCCAGGAAGATTTCAGCCGAATTGAGAAAAAGGATATGGTTTTTGATGGGGACCAATCGACCGACAATACCGATCAAAAGCGTGTGATTCTCCTCCCCGATGGATTTTCTGAAAAGCCCTTTTCGAACATGCCCTTTGGAAAAGGGACTCAGGTTGAAACCCAAAGGGATGACGCTGATTTTATCGGCGGGTGCGATACGAAACGTCTGGGCAAGATCTCTTTTCTGTGTTTCGCTGATGGCGACAATCACGTTCGTCTTTTTGGCGAGCAACCGTTCAATCCAGATGAACATCAGCGATTTTCCGTGGGAGAAATAGCCCGAAAACACATGGCCGTGGAACGTGTGAACCGTTTTCGCGCTGCCGCCTGAAAACCGGTTGTAGAGGACCGTCGCCATTCTTGCGTTTGTTCCTGCTTTGGCAGTATGGGTATGCACAATATCGGGACTTTCAAGTTTGAGCATCCGAAAAATTCTCAAAAAGGCTTTAAAATCCATCAACGGGCTGATGTCCCGCTGCAGTTCTTCGATAATCACCGGTTTTTCCGATGCTGCGTCAAACAAGTATCCCATGTCCCCTTCACTTGGGGATATTTTGCCGGTAACCAGACTTGAATGAAACCGTTCTTTGTCAAGCTCCGTTGTCAACAGGTGCACGTGTATTGACGGTCCCCCAATATTAAGGCGTGCGATGAACCTTAACACCCTGATTCTGCCATTCTTTTTTCCGGAATACGCATAGACACAGGGTCTGCGCCCTTTTCCCGTTGCCCATCTCAGACACTTGCGGGTGATTTGAGACACAAAAACAAACAAGAATCGATAGATGATTCCCCAGAAGACAAACGGTCTGATAAAGGAGTAGGGACTCTTGGTATGTTTTCGGAAAAGATAGTAAATACTTCTGTGGAACTCAAAAACAGAACGAAATACGTTTGTTTCGCTGCTGACACCCACGTAATGCATTACCGAAGAACGTGGAAAATAGACGACCCGCCACCCATTCTGCCACATTCGCCTGCACCAGTCGGCATCTTCCCAGTACATGAAGAACCGGTCGTCAAAAGGCCCTACCTGGTCGACCGCCTCTCTTCTCACCAACATGCATGCCCCGGAAACCCAATCAACCTCCATGGGTGTCATGCCGTCGCTACTCATTGTCAGGATGTTTTCCCGGGTGATGGGATTGCTTGGAAAAACTTTTGAAAGGATGGATTTTCTTCCAAATAGCGCTGTCAGAA
>JANQDY010000131.1 GCA_028278625.1 Thermodesulfobacteriota bacterium | reverse complement strand
TTTCGAGGGTCCACCCCTGTTTCGAGGCGGTCTTTCCATGTTTGATGCCCATAAGGAGGTTTTCGTGGACTGTGAGGCTTTTGAAAATGCGCCGCTCCTCGGGGACATAGCCGACGCCCATGCGGGCGATTTCGTAGGGCGCCCTGCCCACCAGATTGGTGCCTCTCAAAAGGATCCTTCCGGATCCCGCCTGAACAATCCCCATGATGCTTTTGAGGGTCGTTGTTTTCCCAACCCCGTTGCGGCCGAGAAGGCAGGTCATGTCCCCTTCTTTCAAATTCATGGAAACCCCATGGAGGATATGGCTCTTGCCGTAATAACTGTGGATTCGGTCAACCGCCAGTAGCATCCCTATTCCTCCCCCAGATAGGCGTCCTTCACCCTCTGGTCGTTTCTGATGTCCTCGGGCCTTCCCGATGCCAGAATGGTGCCGAAATGGAGCACCGAAATGGTTGTCGCCAGGGAGAAGACAACGTCCATATCGTGTTCTATGATGATCAGCGTTCGGCCCGCCGTTACCCTGTCGATCATCCTGATGGCTTCGGCCGTCTCCTCGAGGGTCATGCCGGCGGTGGGTTCATCCAGCAGGATTAATGCCGGCCCGGTGGAGAGGGTTATGCCGATTTCAAGGGCCCGCTGTTTTCCGTAAGACAACTCCCTGGCCGGGGTCCTTTTTTCATCCATCAGTCCGATCTGATCAAGAATACGGGTGGTTTCTTCGTTGATCTCCATGGAGCTGTCCGGCTTCCTGAAAAAATTGTAGCGCAGACCCTTGCGGCAGCGAACGCCGGATCGGACGTTGTCGAAAACGCTCAGATCCTGGAATACATTGGTGATCTGGAAAGACCGGGCAAGATTCAGATGGCTCAGAATGTGGGGGGATTTTCCGGAAATCTCCTCATCTCCAAAAAGGATGGATCCGGAGGACGGTTTGAATTTTCCACTGATAATGTTGAAAAGGGTGGTTTTGCCGGCCCCGTTGGGGCCGATAATGGCATGCCTTTCATTCTCTTTTACCGAGAAATTGATGTCATTTAAGACCGCAAGCCCGGAAAAATGCTTGCTGATTTTCCGCACCTTCAGGAGGTCTTTATGATTCATGGTTTCTCTCCTTCCCCTTCCGGCCGCGCTTTTCTCCAAGATGCTCGCGACCACCCCTCTTTCACCCGGACAATCATTCCGGATAGCCCTCCGGGAACGTAAAGCACCATGCTGATGAAAATAATCCCCATGATCAAAGGCCACCGATCCGTAATGTCGCTCAAAAAATCCTGTAGATAGATATAGACGGCGGCCCCCAGAACAGGTCCGATAAAGGACCCCGTGCCACCGATAAAGGTCATCAAAACAACGATGGTCGTCATATCGATGCTGATGGCGGAGATGGCGGTGAATTCAAAGAAGAGGGCGTAAAAGGAGCCTGCCAGGCCGGCCAAGGCCGCGGTAAAAGTGAAAAGGATCAATCGGGTTTTTGACGCATTGTATCCCAGGAACTTCATTCTTTCTTCATTCTCCCGCATGAGGAGAACGGTCTGGCCCATGGCGGTCCCGTTGAAATACCGGCAGTAAAGGATGGCCGAACCGATGATCAGGAGGGTCACGTAATAGAAGGTGTTGATATCCGACATGTTCAGTTGGGCAAAGCCGAGATGTATGTCGGGCCGGTTGAGACTGAGACCGTCATCACCGCCGGTAACCGAATGCCATTTGGTGGCAATGGCGAAAAACAGAGCGTTGAATGCCAGGGTCAAAAGTGCAAAATAGGAGCCTTTGTGGCGCAAAAGTAGGGTTCCCAAAAGGAATCCCACCATGGTGCTTGCCGTTGTTCCCATAAGTACGGCCCCAAAGAAGGGAAGCCCGGGGATGCGGATGAGCGATACCGCCGTTACGTAGGCGCTCGTACCGAAGAACATGGCGTGGCCGAAGGAGAGCAACCCCGCGTATCCCAGAAGCAGGTTGTAGCTCACCGCAAAAAGGGCGAAAATGATGATCTCGGTGACGAGGCAAATCTGATACGGTTTTGCGGAAAACGGCAGGACAACCACCATGATGAGGAGGAAAAGGGCCCACATGAAAATCGATCCGTAACTTCTTTCCTTGATCATAGTTCTTCACCAAAGAGACCCGAAGGTTTAATAATGAGTACCAACGCCATGAGCATGTAGATGAGCGCCATGGAGAGATCCGGGAACAGCAATGTTCCGAAGGCCTGCAGTTCTCCGATCATCAGGGAGGCCAGAAGTGCGCCGCCCAGGCTTCCAAAACCGCCGATCACGATGACAACGAATGCGTCAATGAGAATTTCCGTGGCCATGCCGGGATAGGTGGATAAAAGGGGGCCGGCAATGACCCCCGCAAATCCGGAAAGGGCCGCGCCAAAGGCAAAGACGCCCATGAAGATGCGCGGGACATTGATTCCCAGGGAGTTGACCATTTCGTTGTCATCAACGGCGGCCCTCACAATGATGCCGATTCGGGTCTTATAGAGCACCGCGGCCAGAACAAGGCTGATCACAACGGCACAGGCAAACATGAAAAGACGATAAACAGGGTATGTAAGACCGAAAAGATTCACGGAGCCCGCAAGAAATCCGTCCAGGTTCACCCCAAGGGGATAATTCCCCCAGGTCAGTTTGACCAACTCCCCGATGATATACGCCAGACCGAAGGTCAGCAGCAGTTCATGCAGGTGGCCGTACACATGGACCCGTCTGAGCAGGTAGCGCTCGATGAGGGCCCCCAGCAGGAACAACAGCAGAGGGCAGATCAGGAGGGAAACCCATAAACTGTCGGTCACTCTCAGAAGGGAGTAGGAAAAATAGGCGCCCAACATGTAGAAGGATGCATGGGCGAAATTGAGGACGTTCATCATACCGAAGACCAGGGTAAGCCCCGAAGACACGAGGAACAGAAGCCCCGCGTAAACCAGGCCGTGGAGAAAGAATACCGGGATTTCACCCATGGGTTTTTCCTTTCATGGGGAGCGGGGAGGTTTTTGGTTTTTCAACAAGTTCGATGTACACCCCGTTGAACTCATGGGCCTTGAAAAATGCGGCCCTCATTCCTCTGGCCCCATGAATGATCCGATCCCACATGAACCTGGTCCCACGGTCCCTGAGTCTTTTGAAAATCAGGTCCAGATCGTCCACTTCCAGGGCAATATGATGGATCCCTTCCCCCCGTTCCTTCAGGAAATCCGCTGCCAGGCCCGTTGTTCCCGATGTCTCCACAAGCTCGATATCGGTTTCACCCACCGGAAGAAAGGCCACTTTGTTGGTGACGTCCTCGACGTTGATTTCTTCAATTTCCGTTACTTCAAGATCAAGGAGTGACGTGTATTTTGAAATACTCTCTTCAAGTTTTTCCACAACAATGCCAATATGCTCGATTTTGGTTACCATAATCCCTCCGAGCCTTAACCGGTCAGGCTCTCTTCAGTTTGTAGCCCGCCTTTTCGCGGTCCCAGGCGTTCCCGATCCCCATTTTCCGGAGTTGGAATTTCCGTGTCCTTTCGGTGGCGGTTTTGGGGAATTCCCCGATGAATTCAACGTATCTCGGCACCATGAAATAGGCCATGCGCGCTTCACAAAAAGCAATCAGTTCCCTGGGGGCAAGTCGTTCAAAAGGCTTCAGAACAACGTAGATCTTGACGTCATCTTCCCCCAGCTCCGACGGCACGGCCACGGCCGCCGATTCCAGGACGGCCGGATGGGAATTGACGGTTTTTTCGATTTCAAAAGATGAGATGTTTTCACCGCGGCGCCGGATGCAATCCTTGATTCTGTCCACGAAAAAGAAGTAACCCTCTTCATCCTCATATCCCCGGTCACCGGTATGGAACCAGCCTCCCTCCCAGGCTTCATCGGTTTTGTCGGGCTGTTTGTAGTATCCTGAAAACATGGCATGGGGCGTCTTTTGCCGCACCACTATTTCCCCTGACTCACCAATGGGGACTTCCTGGTTGTTTTCGTCCCAGATGGCAACATCGCAGAACCGCATCGGTTTTCCGATAGATCCCAGTTTTATGTTTCGGGGGGGGTTGCAAAGGCACACGCCCCCGCTTTCGGTCAAGCCGAACCCTTCAAGAATGGTCAAATCGAATCGCTGTTCAAACGCCCGCCAGATCTCTCTGGGCGCGGCCCCCCCAAAGGCGGCCCTTACCGGGTTCTGGGCATCGTTCTCTCTTTCAGGCTGTTTCGCCAGTATGGTCAGCATGCCGCCGATGTAGTTGAAAATGGTGGCGCCGTATCGGCGGATCTCATCGAAAAACCCGGACGCGGAAAACCGCTCCCGCAACACAAAAGGGCGGCCCGAATAGAGGGCCCCCATGGTTGTGAACATCTGTGCGTTTGCGTGGAAAAGGGGAAGGGTGGTGAAAAAGATGTCATCTTCTTGATAACGAATGATGTCCTCGGCCCAGACCCGGCCTGAGTTCATATAGTTGAAGTGGCTGATGAGGGCCCCTTTTGGATGGCCCGTGGTGCCTGATGTGTAAATGACGCCCAAAGGGTCGTGGTCGTGGACATGGATGAAAGGTGGCGCCTTGCGGCTTGCGGACATCATGAGCCCGTTCAGCGATTGAATGTTTTCACGGGGAACAGGCTTTTTGCCGAACCAGATCTTTTGGTCAATCCGCTTGAGATCCTGCTCCACCAATTGAAACGCCCCATAAAGACGCTCATCCAAGAAAATCCGCTCGGCATCGCAGTGGTTGATGATATACGCCAACCCCTCGCCCCGAAGGTTGACATTTAGGGGGACCATTACACCACCCAGTTTGGCGAGGCCGAACCACAGGTATATGAACTCAGGGCAATTGGGGAGAAAAAGACAGACATGGTCGCCTTTCCTGACACCCAATTCCCAAAGGAGATTCGCCGCTTTGTTCACATGCTGATTGAGAGTGGCAAAATCGATGATTTGATCCCGAAAATACAAAAAGGGGCTTTGGCCGACTGTTTCGGCGCGCATTTCCAAAAGCTCTCGGATTTTCATTTGCCCCTCATTGGCAAGGCGTTCATGTGGCATATTGCTTCATTCCCCTGTTTTATTGAGATAGCGCCGGACAAGACCCTTTGCTGTCATGTCATTTGCCTGCAGTATATCCCTCTCCACCCAACCGGAAACAATCCCCGCAAATGGGGTTTTTGGGGTCACCAATTCCGGCTAGCCAGTCGGTTTTTCAGAATTATGAACCACTTAAACGGTTAATCCGGGACGATGGGGGCGTTTTGGATTGGTTGATTTTCTGCTGGCGGGTATGTTATCTGTTGATTGGCTTTTGATATTGGCGTTTCTTTATCATCATTTATTCAGGTGGCGGCCCATGCCCTTTAACTCTTTAAAAGAGTATCTCCATAACAACAAAGATCTTCTGGTTCAAAGAATCCGCGATCGCTGGCTTTTGCAGCCCTGGTCTCCCTATCAGGATTTCATTTCAAGAACCGATGAGGGGCAGCGGCGGGAAAGAATCTGGATCAGCCTTCTCATCGATGCCCTGGACGGAAACCAGGAGGCCTTTTTAAAGGATCAGCACCGGATCGGTTACACCCGCGCCGTAAAGGGACTGAAGCTTGAAAACGTGATGAAAAACATTGCCCTTTTTATGGAGGTGTTCTGGGAGCTGTTGCCGGAAGCACTTGCCAAAAAGGAATTGGCTTCCTCGAGTCTATTTGCGGAGATGCGGGAACTGACCACGCTTCTGTTCGAAGATCATAAGATCATTGCCGCTTCCTATGTGAAAACCCGGGAGGAGATCATCACTGAAAAGGTTTCACAGCTTCAGGCCCTGTTTGATTTTACCAAGGAGATTATCACGTTCTCCACATTGGAGGATGTGGTGAATCTGCTGCTCCGCAAGACGGGTCCGCTTTTTGGTGCCGAGAAAGTCCATCTGGTACTTTACCGGAACCGGCGGATCTACAAGGTTTTCAGCAAACCGGAAGGGGAGGGGGCCGATGATATCAAGCCAATCATTGAAAAAACATGGAATGGGGGCGTGCCCCTTTTCGTGGATGAAGAAGATAATATCTATGTGGATATTGATCTTTTCAAGCTGAAGCGCATTGTTGCCGTTCCCATTGGCACATATGAGCGCTCCCATGGTGTCATCGCCCTCCGCAACGGCACCAGGGGCTTTCGGTTTACGGGAAAAGAGCTGGATTTTCTCTATCATTTTGTTCACATCCTGGCGGTGGCATTGGAAAACACTTATATGCTGGGTGAGATTGAACAGCACCGGCGGGAATTACGGTCCCTGAATGTCAAGATGATCTCCATTCAGGAGGAAGAGAGAAAGCGTCTTGCCGGAGACATCCATGATACCATTGCTCAGGAACTCATTGGCATCAGCTATAAAATACAGTTCTGTAAAGAGGTGTTCAAAAAGAATCCTGAATTGCTGCCGGAGATTTTTGACGGTCTCATAGAGACGGTCAACGGCACGGTGGATCAATCCAGGGACCTTATCTCAAGTCTGCGGCCCGATCTCATCGATACCATGGGGTTGGCCCCGGCCCTGGAACGGTATTTTGAAAATTTCACCAAGGAAAGGGGAATTCGTGTTACGTTCCGTTTTCAACAAGATATACCCCTGTCATCCGAAGTGAGCCTCTGTCTTTTCAGGGTTGCGCAGGAGGCGTTGATGAATATTTATAAGCACGGGGAAACCGGCAAGGCGGAAGTCACCTTTAAAAATGAGGGGGATGACATGGTTTTTACGGTGGCCGACAATGGAAAGGGTTTTGATATGAAAAAAGGTTCTCCCTGGAAAAAAGTTCAGAACAAATTCGGTCTTCTTTCAATGAAAGAACGGGTGGAGGCGGAGGGGGGCAGCTTGTTTATCCACAGCGGGATTGATCAAGGATGTACCATCGAGGTGAGAATTCCCATGTTGGCCGGGGTAAGCCGTAATGCATAAGATCAGGGTTATGATCGTTGATGATCACGTAATGATCAGGGAAGGGTTAAAACAGTTGTTGGGTCTCGAGAAGGATATTGCGGTTGTGGCGGAGGCCGACAGCGGACTGACATGCCTGAAACTCCTTGAAACCCATGATACGGACATCATTTTCATGGACATTAAAATGCCCGGTATCAACGGCATCGAAACCACAAGACTGGTTTGCCAAAAATATCCCCATGTCAAAGTCGTCATGCTTACCATTTACGAGGATGATCAATATGTCACCAGCGCCATTCAGGCAGGGGCAAAAGGGTATGTGCTCAAGAAGGTGGGTCGTGATGAATTGGTGGACGTCATCCATAATGTTGTGGAGGACCGGGCCTTCCTGGATACCTCCGTTACCGCCTCCATTTTCGAAAAAATCAAGGAAAAGAAACGAGGCTTGAAAGGTGAGGCAAAACCCGGGCTTTCCCGAAGGGAGCTGGAAGTCCTGAAATACCTGGTGGAAGGGTTTACGGACCGGAAGATATCCGGGACCCTCCACATATCGGAGCATACGGTAAGATCCCATCTCAAGAGCATTTATCGGCAGTTGAGGGTCAGATCAAGATCCCAGGCAGTGGCAAAAGCCCTGCAAGAGAGGATGATCACCAAAGGCCCTACATCATGAAGGCTCCCTTCAATATCTCACCCGGCACCCGGCCATAAATCGCCCGTCCCTGTTTTACCTTGACAATGGACGGCCCTTTCCTGTATTGGATCATCCGCAAAGGGACAAGTTCCCCGATGTGTCAAATACTCTGAAATCAAAAGGATAACAACGTAACATGCAAGTTCATCATTCCATCAACTATCAACCGGCCACCACCGTGGGTGGCTATACCGACCGCATCCTCCACGTGGATCTCACAACGTCGGAGATCGAGATCTGGGAGATGCCGCCGGACTATAAACATAAATATGTGGGGGGGCGCGGGTATGCCCTGGCTTTGATATGGGAGAAGACAAAAGCGGAAACCCGTTACGACAGTCCTGAAAACGTTCTCGTGATGGCCAGTGGTCCCCTTTGCGGGGATCCCAGATTCCCGGGAAGCGGGAAGTTCATCGTGGGCACCATTTCTCCTTTGACCGATACCTTTATCGACTCCAATATCGGCGGGCATTTTGCGCCGCTGTTGAAACGATGCGGTTTTGACGCCCTGGCGGTCTCCGGCCTTTCGAACGGGGGCGAACGGGTGCTGCAGATTGACGGTGATGAGGGTTTCATTCGGATCGTGGATGCACCCTCTTATGGCGATGCCGTTGATGACGGCGGTCTTACCTATGGAGAGGCACTCCTTAAAGACATCTACGGCGAGGGATTGGATGAACACCAGGCAGTGGTGACAACCGGCAAGGGCGCCAAGAATACGCGATTCGGCATCGTGAACAGCCTTTTCTTCGACCGCAGGCGGAACCGGCTCAGGGCCAAGCAGGCGGGACGGGGCGGTACCGGAACCGTGATGCGCAAGAAGGGGTTAAAGGCGGTGGTGGTTCAAAACAGGGAGGCCGCCACCCGGGCAAACAAGCCAATAGACGCCCAAAAAGTAAAAAAAGCCGGTGCCGGACTCAAGAAAGTGGTCAGTCAAATGGATCCCACCCAGTTGCGGTTGGCCAGCTGGGGAACGACGATTCTGGTGGAATACATGAACAAGTTTCATATCCTTCCCGTCCGGAATTACCAGAGCGGCCAGGATGAGATGGCGGAGAAGCTTTTCGCCGATGTTTTTTTGAAAGACTATTTCAGCCAGAAGATCCCGGACGGGTGTTTCAGCGGGTGCAATCTGGCCTGTGCCAAAGGGGCGGAGGATGTGACACTGAGCCGGGGTCCCCGGGCAGGGGAGATCGTGGGCATCGACGGACCCGAGTATGAAACCGTGGGCGCCGTGACGGCCATGGGTATTTTTGATCCGCAGTTTGTCATGGAGTACAACTGGTATTGCGATGAATACGGTCTGGATACCATTTCCACCGGCGTCACCATGGCGTTTTTGATGGAATGCTGGCAAAGGGGGTATCTCACGGCGGCGGACGCGGAGTTTGAATTGAATTGGGGAAACATTGAATCCGCCGACCGGTTGCTCCACGACACGGCCAATAACAAGGGGCTGGGGGCCGTCTGCGCAAAAGGGGTGGCCCATGCCAGAACATGGGTGGCGAAGCGGCACGCGGACCGAACCGGCGTTCCCCTGGAAGAAGTCATCGATCAACTGAAAACCTTCTCCATGGAGGTAAAGGGGCTGGAATTCAGCATGTACATCACCAAGGAATCCCTGGCCCAGCAGGGGGGGTACGGCTTCGCCCTCAAAGGACCGCAGCACGATGAGGCCTGGCTCATTTTCATTGATCAGGTTCACAAGGAACTGCCCACCTTTGAATTGAAAGCGGATGCCCTCAAATGGTTCCCCCTCATTCGCACATGGTTCAATGCGGTGGGCCTCTGCAAGCTCCCCTGGATCGACGTGAGACATCCGGATGCGGCCAAGACGGAAAACCCCGCCAAGAACAAACCGACCCTTGCCTATTACGTGGACTATCTGAATGCCACCACCGGGTCCCACAAGACGCTCCAGGATGTGCTGGACGATTCGGAACGTCTCTATCACCTTCAGAAGATGATCAACCTGCGGCAGGGAAAGGGGACCCGGGAGAGTGATCAGATTCCGTTGCGCGCCATGGGACCCGCCTTCCTCAACGAATACGAAGGACGGGCCGAGTACTATGACCAATGGTTGAAAGAACAGAACGGTCAGCAGCTCCTGCCGGCCGGCGTGGAGGATCGGTTGGAAATGATCATCGGTCTTCGAAAGAAAGCGTATCAGAAACTCTGTGACGCCGTCTATTCGGCAAAAGGGTATACAAAAGAGGGTGTGCCCCTGCCGGAGACACTGGACCGATTCGGGCTCTTGGATGAGCGTGCGGCGGCACTGTTGGCGGAACATGGATTGGGATGGGGCGAGGATCGGCGCCTGTCCAATTGATATACGAGAAGGAGAAACAGGTGGTTATTTCGGTCAATTTTCACGGATCCCACAGATTGGTGACAAGGATGGGTGAAATAGAGCTGTCCTTGTCCCACGGGAACCGGGTGGATCATGCCCTAAGAGCAGTCCGGGAGCGGTTTCCGACACTCTCCCTTCAGGCGGAGGACCTTCTGATTACCGTCAACGACAAGGTTTCCACCGGGGACCAGGTACTGAAGGAATGGGACAAGGTCTCCCTGCTCCCCCATATCGGTGGCGGTTGATGGGGAATAATATGGAAAACAACAAAAAAGGGAGAGCGCCCCGCTGCGCCGACTGCGGATTTTCCACGCCCGAGAAAATCTGTATCAGCGAGGATGGAAAAGGGGGCAAGGGATGCCCCACACTGCTGGCTGACGAATTGCTCGAAAAGGCCAACGAGGCGTACGAAGACCCGGAAATCGGACGGTTTGCCCAGAATGCATCGCGCCAGGAGGCCGAGTGTTACGCCAACCGCCACCAGCGGCCCTACATCATGCAGCCCACCAAGACCCGCATTGTGGAGATCTGTGAATTTGCCGGGAAAATGGGATATAAACGGCTCGGCCTCGCCTTCTGCATGGGTCTTGCGAAAGAAGGGCAAATGGTAACGGAGATACTGGAAAGCCACGGCTATGAAGTGGTCTCGGTGCTCTGCAAGGCAGGCAGGACGTCAAAGAAGCGCATCGGATTGGAGCCGTCGGAAATGATCTTTCAAGGGACCGATGAAGCCATGTGCAATCCCGTTTACCAGGCCGAACTGCTGAATCGGGAAAAGGCCGAACTGAACATCCTGATGGGTCTGTGCGTGGGTCATGATTCCCTCTTTTTCAAATACGCGGAAGCGCCCACCACGGTCCTGGCGGTCAAGGATCGGGTCACCGGACACAATCCCCTGGCGGCCGTCTACCTGTCCCACAGCTACTACCGTAAGGTCAAGCATCCGGAAATCCTTTCAGACGACTGATGCCTTGGTTCATACCGGTATAATAAAGGAAAAGCAATCCATGGGTTCCCTCAAGGAAATGATCAAGAATGCCCCCGTTCATGAACGGCGTCTGACCTTGCGATCGCATCCCATCGACGACGGCCGGCTGATCATCGAGGGATGGCTTCGGGATGAGCGGCTGGTTCAGGGATACCACATAAACGGCGCCAAACGGGAGCCGGGAGTGGTCCACCTGATGTGCGTCCGATTTCTGGTGGGCGGCTGGCCCCTCACCATCCTGGATGCCGAAGGGGAGATGCCGGATGTTCCCCATGAAATGTGCCCCTCGACCCTTGAGGGAATCAAGCGGGTCGTGGGTGTGAAGATCATTGCGGGATACAGCGACAGGTTGCGTGAGCTTCTCGGGGGGATCAAAGGATGCAATCACCTCACCCACCTGATGATGGTCATGGGCACGGCGGCCCTTCACGGCTACTGGACCCAACGCTCCAGAAAGCGGCGGTCGATCCCCACCTCCCTTGAAGCCTTCGACGCACTGCCGCAACTGATTAACAGCTGCGCCCTCTGGGGGGAGGAGGGCCCCATCATGAAGGATTTAAGGGCCACCATCGAAGCAGGCCCCAAATGAGCCCCCCAATAATCGGGAACCCCTAAAAAACCTTGAGCAGTTCAATAACGTTTTGAAGGATCATTCCGGGGTTTTCAGCCATCAGGGTCTCATGGTCGTCAAGGCCGCTCAAGACACCCACGGACATCATCTTGGCGGCATTGGCCGCGCGAATATCCACGTGGGAATCTCCCACATAGGCACAATTTTTGGCATCCACCCCCAGTTGCTCGCTGCAGACGATCAACGGATCGGGAAAAGGCTTCTTTCTGGGGGCGTCTTCAATGGCGATGACCGCGTCCAGATATCCTCTGATGCCCTCCTGTTCAAGGGGTTTCAGTTTTCTGCCAAGGTAGGCCCGCTCCGTGGATGTGACGATTCCCATGGGAATTTCAAGGGCCGACAGCCTGGCAAAGAGCCGTTGCACCCCGTCAAACACCGTTACCCGCTCCTTGAAAACCGTTTTTGAGATCTTCCGGCCCACCTCCAGGAATTGCGCCAGAAAGTGCTCTTTTTTATGGATCAGCTCCGGCGGAATATGGTTTTCAATGACTTTCAATCCGCCGCCGATCATGAACTCGCTCACCATGCTTTTGGGGGCCGGCGGGAGCCCGATGGTTTCAAGGATCATTTCCATGAGCTGGAAATAGGCCGGAACCGAGTCGATGAGGGTGCCGTCCAGATCGAAAATAACGCACCGGATATGGGACATCCCCTTCAGGGGTGGTGGTTTGTCAGGCAATTATGGTTCCTCTCCTTGTGGGACCCCTGTGAACCGTTTGATAATGTCAAAGTACTCTTTTCCGCCGATGATCCATGTATCGTTGTGTCCGGCGCCCTCTATGGTGTGGAAGACCTTTGGCTCGGCACCGGCCTCGAAAAGCTCCCTCCCCATGCGGTACGGGATGATCCGGTCCCGGTCCCCGTGCAAAATGAGCTTGGGGATGGTGATCCCTTCGATTTTCCGGAGGTTGTTGTAGTGGGCCGGCAGGAAAGGGGACAACAGCGCAAAAAGCGGCATGGTCCCGGCCATCCCCTTTGTGGATGTAAAGGCGCTTTCAAGAATCAGGCACCTTGCCTTTTTCCGAAGGGCGATTTCCGTGGCCACGGCCCCTCCCAGGGACCGTCCGAAAAGAATGATGCGGTCGGGAGATATGCCCCGCCCTTCCACCAGATAATCATAGGCGGCCAGACCGTCCATGTAGATCCCTTTTCGGGAAGGTTTTCCCCTGCTTTTCCCATATCCCCGATAGTCGAAGATGAACACCTCAAAACCGATCGACAGCAGCTTCTCCACGTTCCCCAACCGGTGGCTGATATTGCCTGCGTTGCCGTGACAGAAAAGGATCACCGGGGGGTTTCCCTTAAGCGGGAAGAACCAGCCGTGAAGTGTTGTTTTGTCGGCCCCTTGAAATGATACGGATTCATAGGGGAGATTCACCTGCTCCGGGTGCATGTCCAGCCGGGCCTGGGGATGGAACACAAAAAAGTTTTCAATGTAGGAATAGAACACGACGAAAGCAATCACCCCCGCAAGCGGTATCAGAAGGAGCGATTTTCTGAATTTCACCGGTTTCCCTCTCTCCGTTTTCATGGGGGTTCCCTTAAACCTTTTCAGCTTTGAGCCATGAGCCATGAGCCATGAGCTATGAGCCATGAGCCATGAGCCCTTTTTCCAATGAAACCATCATTTCCATTCCGAATCAAGTCTTTTGCAATTGAACCAATCGCGGGCCGCGACAGAATCTCATTGAATTCCCGTCAGGATTATGCAAGAAGAACCGATCACGATCAAGGTAAGTGAAAGGGGTCTTTGAGGAGGTCTTTCGGTGCCCTGGCGAAAGTATCACACAATATGGTTTGTCATGGCCTTCGGCTGGGTGGCCCTCTATGTGGTTCGCATGGGGATTGCCCCGGTGCTGGGCATGATCATGGAGGAATTCCAGATCTCCTATGCCACGGCAGGCTCCCTTTTCAGCGCCATTTTCATCTCCTATACCCTCATGCAGGTGCCCTCCGGTTTTCTGGGGGACCGGATCGGCCGGCGCAAGACCCTGATCCTGGCCACCCTGTTGTGGTTCTTCTTTTCCCTGGGCACGGCCCTGGTGCAGAGCTTCACCATGCTGGTGATCCTCCGCTTTCTCACCGGTTTTGCCCACGGTGCCTATTTCGGCAATGAAAAGCCCACTATCGTGGCCTTTACCCCGGCGGAGAAAATGGGACAGGGCCAGGCGGTGAGCTTCATGGGCCTGGCCTTCGGGTTTTTCCTGGCGGTCTTTTTTTCGGGCATGATCGCCGACGTGACCCACAACTGGCGGTGGGTGTTCGTGGTCTTTTCCATCCCTTCCATCGTTACCACGTTCCTGGTGTTTAAATTCGTGCGGGATCCCGAACCCGGCCCCAAAGAGGATGCCGCGCAAACCCGGGCCGCCTACAAAAGGGCCTTCATGGGCCGCGACTTGTGGCTCATGTATGTGCTCGGTTTCTCACTCCTCTATGCCTACTGGCTCCTGGCCACCTGGATGCCCGCCATCTACATGGAGTTGGGCATCGCCACCATCACGGCCAGTTCGGTGCTGTCCGGAATTCTCGGCCTTGTGGGCCTTCCGGGTCTCTTTACCATCGGAACGCTGAGCGATACCTTTTCCAAAAAAGGGGTGAGCCGGAAATGGTTTGTGGCCGGCGGCACTTTCATATGGGCCCTGTTGATGCTGGCCATGGCCTATGGGGTGGAGGTCCGCGCTTCAAACACGCTCATCACCATCCTATATCTGTGCTCGGGGTTTTTCGCTTTCGGCGTCTGGCCCGCCTACTATGCCATTCTTGGGGATCTGGCCCCCAAAGGGGTCGTGGGCACCACCTTTGGTCTCGCAAACCTCATCGGTTTCTTAAGCTCCTGGGTGGCCCCCTTCTTCACCGGATGGATCAAGGATACCACCGGATCCTTTGCGGGCGGCATGTATGTGGCGGCGGTTATCCTGGGGGCCGCCGTTGTCTTGATGCTGGCCGTTAAGACACCTCAAAATCTAAAAGCCGACTAAACCGCAACGCCTCATTTCAAAACCACAATACAATATTTGTCCCATTGGTATGAATTCACTACTAATGGCTCATCCCGCTTGACATTCAGAAACCTTTCAATTATTGGGAAACAGTGATTGTACAATATTCGCCTTCGTCCGCAGCACAGACCGTAATCCATAACAGCTGGGAAACAGGAATGTCTGGTCGAGAATCCGGGCCGATACTGGCCGCCACCGCCAAACCGAAGCTTCTCGAGTCCCTCAAATCACCCCTTCAGGATCACTTGAAAAAGGTCAAAGCAATTCATGAGAAAGATCTGAATGATGGTTGGGGGCGTGTCCAACTGCCGGGCGCCCTTGATCGCAAATACCCCAACGCATCCGCGGACTGGCGGTGGCAATGGGTGTTTCCACAAGAGAATCGGTGGAAAAATACGAAGACCGGTGAGGAGGGCCGGCACCATCTCCATGAGACAATTCTTCAACGGGCCGTGAAGGAAGTCGTGCGGAACGCTGGCGTGATAAAGCATGCCGGTTGTCATACATTCCGGCATTCTTTTGCGACACACTTGCTTGAGTCAGGCTACGATATCCGAACGATTCAGGGGCTTTTGGGGCATAAAGACGTTAGTACCACAATGATTTATACCCATGTCTTGAAAAAGGGAGGCCAGGGAGTGCGTAGTCCTTTTGATGAACTTTGACCACATTTATACAGACTGCATAAAACGCGAATGCGAATTTTATTAAATGATCTATATTATTGATATTATGCGGTTTGCGTGAAAAACAGAAAAACCAAATAGGTTTTTATATAGCTGGGAGTCATGTCGTGCACTGTTTTATCCAGGCTGTATAAACCTTGTTATGTGAACAGAATATTAAATATGATTATCTTGATTAATAGGAAAATAATAAAAGGGTCAAGTCTGCCTTTGACTTTTGCGCGTAATCTCCAAGAAGGATAAGAGTCAAAGGCAGACCCCTGACCATATAGATTAAGGATTCCCAGATGAAAACTGTTCTCTTGATACAACCTTTTACAAATGAATTTGAAGAAGCGCGAAAGCGAGTTTCAGAGGCCATATCCAAGGCAGGTGCAAGCCTTCTTGAGGTCGGTTCCACACGCATATCCAGCAAACTAATTCATGATGCACTCGCAACTGCGGACATTATCGTCTGTGACATATCCGGGAATAATCCAAATATTTTGTACGAATTGGGAATTGCTCATGCATTGAAAAAACCCGTAATAATAATCAGTAATGAGCCTGGCCGCATCCCCTTGGATATCCGGCCATTCCAGGTTCTTTACTATGACTTTGACGACATGGATGTTGATGAAAACTTTCATGGGGAGTTGCCCTGGCATATAGGAGAGGCTCTCAAAAATCCCCAGGCATACTCCCATACTCCAAAACCTCTATCAGATAATAACACGGTGTTCATTAGCTATAGCCACAAAGATGAAAATTTCCTCCATAGGCTGATGATTCACCTGCGACCCTTGGAGAAGCGAGGGCTATGCAAAGTTTGGGCTGATACCGGACTTGAAGCCGGTGACGATTGGAAAGAGGAAATAGAAAGCGCTCTGTCACTAGCCCAAGTGGCGGTCTTACTAATTAGCGCCGATTTTTTGGCGTCTGATTTCATCGTTGACAACGAGCTTCCGCCGCTGTTAGCACGCGCAGCAGAGGAAGGGACACGAATAGTCCCAATTATTCTGAAACCATGTGGCTTTGATAGGGACGTTAATTTGTCACGCTTTCAGGCAATTAACCCACCCGATCGCCCTCTCATAAGCCTTCCCGAAGGAGATCGAGAGGATGTTTACAATAAAGTTGCGGACATCGTCGATCGTTCTTTCAGTCGGCAAGTCAGATCCGTCTAACCCAACACCCACCTGACCCGAGGGCCCTGCGGCCTTCGGGTCAGGTGAGCTTACGTTATGTGCAAAGGAGATAGCATGAGAAAGAAACAAGTATTCGTTAGTTTTGATTATGACAATGACAAACATTACAAATTTCTTTTGCAGGCGTGGGATGCCAATTCGGAATTTGATTTCGTCTTTGAAGACAAGACGCCAGGCGAAATCAATACTAATGATATAGGAAGGATAAAGGCAGGCTTAACAAGAAAAATAAATGAGGCTACTCATACCCTTTTCATTGTCGGTAAGCATTCAAACCAACCCCATAAGGACCGAAATGCTATTGGTTTTATAAATTGGATAAATTATGAGGCTTACCAAAGCATTCAAAGCGGCAATTATCTTGCTGTTGTGAAGCTCGATGATTCATGTGCTATCCCTAATGAACTAAAATCACGGTATTGGTGGATATCCGGATTTTCGGAAAGAAATGTAATTAAAGTACTCAATGATTCATCAAAATAGGGAAATTGAGCGTGGAAATCGAAAAACTACAAATACTTTCAAATCACTACTCACATACTTTTGATTTTTTGCAAACTCATCTAAAAAAACGTGATCGAATGTTTTTTGGTGTTCTAATCCTTTTGGCGATTATGCTTTTTCAAATATACACCCCTACAGAAGCATCAAAAATTATATCTCAGCTTGTTATTGAAAAAATAGGATTAAAATCACAGATTAATTTCTTGTATATACAAAGTATTATTTGGTTCGTATTGCTTGCTATTGTCATAAAATATTTTCAGTCTGTTATTTTTATTGAACGACAATACAGCTATCTTCATTCCCTAGAAAACATCTTAAGCGAAGATTATAAAGATGGTGCATTTACACGAGAGGGAAAGTCATATCTCAATGATTATCCAGTGTTTCTAAATTGGGCATCATTTCTTTATACAATACTATTTCCATCGATACTCGCAATTGTTACAGCTTCGAAAATTATAGGTGAATATAAACAATATGGATACTATGAAATTCTTGTATGGTTTAATGGGCTGATATTTTTATCCATTTTAGTATCATTGACATTGTATTTATATGGATTGCATTTTAAAAAGCAGAGCACATAACAAGGCCGCTGAAGAGGGACCGGGAAAGGCCGCGGTTTTGTTGAACAGTATCTCTTGGCATAAATCCTGGGCTGTAAAATAGGATTTCAATTATAATTTCCCGGCCCCTTACCGGCAACGTTCGGCGGACTCTCGGAGAAATGGCTTATGCAGGTCGATCTCTTCCTAAACGAAGTACCTGACGGAGACAGCAGGCTCTCGCAGGCTTGCACTCGATTCGCCGAGTTCGTCCTCTCTCAGGCGGCGCGAATTGACGTCTCTGATACCGCGGTCGGTCGGATCCTGATCGCTTCAGAAAAACGTTACGGAGAAGCCATCGCCTCGGTCTCCCCGGATGCACGCTTCACTGATACCAACGTTAGGCGCGGGGTGGCAAAGGCCCTTCTTCAGTCGGATGGCCACGGAAGCGCGATCGTCATTCTTGAGAACTTCGTCGGCGGTCTGCTCGCTGCTATTGATCGAGGACCGGATATCGAGAGGTGGCCCGTCGAAGACCAACTCGCCGCATATGTGATCGCTCACGAACTCGGCCATTGCAAGGACTACCTTCTGCGCGGAAGCCCGGCTTCCGGTCCGCCGGAGATCGATACCGAGGCCTTTCAAATTGGCAACATCGCGCGGTACTACAGCGACATTCTCGCCTCCGAGTTCTTCGCCTGCGCGCATTCCGCCGCTGCAGTCGGACGCGAGCTGTATCGTCACGAGTCGGCTTCATCCGAGGCGACGGCTGTCGAGGCGATTGCCGAAGCTCAGGTGGAGGCGCAAAGGTATCGCATAACAGGAGTCGACTTGGCAACCGTCGCGTATTCGGCATCGGGTGCGTTCTGGTTCGCTCTGCAGCAGATCAACAAGCTCCATGCCTTTCGAGTCGCGAATGACGGTCTTTCCTCCGAGCTCGCGCCCCGTTTCGCAATCGGAGGCGCGGTCTCGGAGACCTGCTACCAGCGACTGAGCGCGGAGTCCGCGACATGGTGGCGGGAGTACCCCGACGTACCTTCAATGCCGACAACAGAACTCGTCACGATCTGGCGTGACTTCTGCCTCGACTCAGGATTCGATTTCGTGGAAGGAACCGCCGGGGATTCCCTATGGTTACGATGATCCTTCGCCCCCGAACAACGCCATTAATGAAAATAAATGGGGTTGAGTATACTCTTGACCCTTGATGCATAATCCACAATGTTATTCACAAAATAAACCTTTTAAAAAATTAAAAATGGCAAACAAAAGAACCAAGATTGTAAACTAATTTTGACAAGGGTTAAGAGTGGACCCCCTTTTGACCCCCTTTTCAATTGCGACGAAACTATTGGACCAATTCAATTTTGATTACTGCAAGAAATGTCTTACACTATTGACGAATTAGAAAAATTTAGGCTGAAGAATAGCAAAATCTCTGATCAAGTATTATTAAATCTGTTACTGGAAATAGACAGAGAACTTGTACAAGAAGAAGTTCCTGTTTCAAGGCGACATTTAGAAGGGATTCAGAGATTACAGTGCGTATTCCGGCGAAATCGTCCACCTGTTCCGAAGTTATCCGTCCACCCGTTCCGAAACAAATCGTCCAGTTGTTCCGAAGCAAACCGTCCACTGAAT
>JANQDY010000117.1 GCA_028278625.1 Thermodesulfobacteriota bacterium | reverse complement strand
GGACTGTGCAAAAAGCGTTCCCAGTTCAGGCGCCTGCTCTTTTCACGCGATAAAATCGTAAGATCCATTGGCGCAACTGGAAAAGCAATAGCAGTTTGTGCCAATATTAATGCAAAAGACGCCATTGGTGTTTTATGACGAACCAGGAAACGCCCAAAGGCGGCTTGCTTTGGCCCTGCCCCATTCCAGTGAAGCCACGACTTTGTTTTTCAAGCCTGGGCTCGACACAACATGTTGCGCCAGGCGCAATATATTGCGTCAAAACGGCGATATTCGTGAAATCATCGGCTTTAAACCGCAAAAATCACTTCTTTTGAGAAAACGCTTTCCGCCTTTAACCCGCGAAAAATCACTTGCAAATTTCGCATATAAGGGTACTCTTTCCGCTCATGGGAATTACAGACCGCTAAACGACTATTTGGGAGTGACGATTGTCCACCATGAATCCATATGCCCTGCCCAATATTATCGCCTTCGTACTCCTTATGGTGCTGAGTTTTACCGTTCTTTTTCAGAACCCCCGGGACAGAAGCAATCGCCTCCTGTTCGCCCTTTGCCTGAACTTGGCACTAGCCGTGGGAGCAGGCGGCCTCCTGCATCTGTCCGCCACTGAATCGCAGGCCAATTTCTGGAACAAGTGGCCGTACATATTCGGGATTCCATCCTATATTCTGGTCATAGAATACGGTCTTCAGATTTCAGGGCGACGCGAGAGGCTCAAAGAACGCCTGATTTGGTTGCCGATCTCGGTTCACAGGTGGATTATCTGCGGTTTCGTCATCTTCTGGCTGATCATTGTGATCTTTACCGACCTGATCCTCGCCCCGGCAAAGTTCTACACCCCCACCGGCTGGGAGCACGGTTACGGAGCTCTTTTCCCCGTAGTGCCGCTTTACGGGCTTTATCTTTTATTGTGCAGCTTTTTCATTCTCTATCGCGGCATCAAAACAGCTTCCAATGCCATCCAAAAAAAGGCACGGATCATCACCTTCGCGGCCCTCATCGGCCGTGATGTTCTGGGAAGTGTCCTCGGTATCGTGTTCCCCCTATTTGGTTTGCAGGCCCATGCCTTTTATGGCTTTGCGCCCATCTATATGTGTTTCCTGCTGACCTACGGCCTCATGAGAATGCAGTGGGAGACGATCCAGGATTTTAAAACCGGATTGGAAGAGAAAGTGGCATTGCGGACTGAAGAGCTCAAACGCATCAATGAACGGCTCGAACAGGCCCAGAAGCAGATTTCCAGATACATCGATCCCAATATCACAAAGAAGATTTTTGAAGGGGAGTTTTCAGCGGAGCTCTCCCACAAACGGGTCAAGCTGACCACGTTTTTCTCCGACATCAAGGATTTCACCAAGTTTGCCGATTCTTCGGACCCGGAGGATGTGGCACATCTCCTTAATGAATATCTGGGAGAAATGGCAAGCATTGTTCGATCTTATGGGGGCACCATCCCTCAGTTTACCGGAGACGCGGTATTTGCCATCTTCGGCGCACCGGATTCCAAGGGCGAGCGGGAAGATGCACTCTCCTGCGTCCGCATGGCCGTGGAGATGCAGACGCGGATGGCGGTGTTGAGAAAAAAATGGTGGAACGCCGGCATCCAGTTTCCCTTCGAGATCCGTTGCGGCATCAATACGGGCATGGCCAATGTGGGCAACTACGGTTCCGAAGGCTTCATGGAGTACCTGGCCATCGGTCTGTCCACCAACCTGGCCTCCCGCCTGGAGCAGGCCTGCCGACCCGGAGAGATTTTCCTTTCCCACGCCACGTGGGGCCTCGTAAATGGGGAGATTCCCTGTGAGGAGGTGGGGACCATCGAGGTGAAAGGTTTCCATTATCCCATCCAAACCTACCGCGTTCTGCAGGATGATGTGGACGGAAAGCCTGATTCCTGATCCTTTCCATTTGATTTCTTAACACAACGCATCCTTTTTCAGGTATAATTCCAGATGACCATTGTCAGGTCCGGCTGTTGTTCCGTTGGCTGAAAGAGAGATATCACTGATAAGTGTTGAACCTTGCGGGCAATGTCGCTCGTTTACCCATACCGGTCCCGCCATGGGAGAAGGAACGTTGATGAAATATCCGAAGATCAAAACAGCACTTCCAGGGCCTCGGGCCACCCAAATGATTGCCCTTGATCACAAAAACGTCTCCCCTTCCTACACGAGAGTCTACCCCCTTGTGGCAGATCGGGCCCAGGGGCTTTGGATCCATGACGTGGACGGCAATCTGTTTCTCGATTTTACGTCCGGCATCGGTGTATGCGCCACCGGCCATTGCCATCCCGAGGTGGTAAAAAGCATCAAGGACCAGGCTGACAGGTTATTGCACATGTCGGGAACCGATTTCTATTACACCCCGCAGATTCACCTGGCCGAAAAGCTTTCCACGCTGGTGCCGGGAGACGGGCCCAAACGGGTCTTTTTCGGAAACTCCGGAGCCGAAGCAGTGGAAGCCGCCTTCAAACTGGCCCGGTGGCACACCAGGCGGGAGTTGAATATCGCCTTTTACGGCGCCTTTCACGGCCGCACCATGGGGGCCCTTTCCCTTACGGCCAGCAAAACCATTCAGAAAAAGCACTATTATCCCTTTGTACCCGGCATTACCCACATTCCCTACGCCTACTGCTACCGCTGCGCCTACAACCTCACTTATCCGGACTGTGATCTTGAGTGCGTGAACTGGATCGAGGATACCCTCTTTCGAACCACCATGCCCCCCGAGGAGGTGGCGGCCATTTTCGTGGAACCGATTCAGGGAGAGGGGGGCTATATCGTACCGCCTCCGGAGTTTCACAAGAAACTTCACGGGATCGCCAGGGACTACGGCATTCTCTATGTGGCCGACGAGGTGCAGTCGGGCATGGGCCGGACCGGGAAAATGTTCGCGTCCGAGCATTTCGGTGTGGCACCGGACGTGATGGCCCTGGCAAAGGGGATTGCTTCCGGCATGCCCTTGGGCGCCATGGTTGCAGGCTCCCGCATCATGAACTGGGAGGCGGGATCACACGCCTCCACCTTTGGCGGAAACCCCATCTCCTGTCGTGCCGCCATGGCCACCATCCAACTGCTTGAGCAGAAACTCATGGCCAATGCCGGGACACGGGGAACGCAGCTCATGAAAGGCTTGAAGGAATTGCAGCGCTCCCACGAGTGCCTGGGAGATGTGCGCGGCGTGGGCCTCATGGTGGCGGTCGAACTGGTAAAGGACCGTGAAACCCGGGAGCGAGCCACCGAACTGCGCAACCGGATCATTCAACAAGCGTTTCATAAAGGGCTGCTCCTTCTTGGGTGCGGGGAAAACAGCATCCGTTTCTCGCCGGGGCTGACGGTTTCAAGGGAAGAGATCGATCTGTGCCTCACAATTTTTGAAGAGACCATTCGGGAAGCGAGCGGTAAGAAACATCCTTCGTGATTGTAGCATACAGCAAAAAAGAAGTTTGATAGAAAAACGAAACCCAATTTGAAAGGAGATGCGTTATGAGCTTAGAGAATGAGAAAAAACTGTTAGAAGCCATCTTTGATTATCTTGCCACTACCGGCATTGAAATTGACAATAATGATTTTGCGATCGAAACATTCAAGTCCAACAATTGCACGGTAACGGATGACTATTTTGCAAAGATACCAATTGATGTATCCAAGAAGGCCCTTTCTACCGTACCGAATCATTTCAAATGGTGGGACAGATCCGGTGAAAATTTCATAGAATATGGAAAAGATAAAAAGTACGTCATAGGAGATATGAGGGCTCCTACTTACTATAGCCCTGAAACAAAGAAAGTTGAGCAAGCATCAAGTGAGTCACTCATTGATACGGTCAAGCTAAACAACTATTTGGAGCATGTTGATATCAACGGGAATCTCATCGCAACGGACAATTACAATCTGGACAATGCAAATGTCATATGCAATACGAATATGCCCATGATGCTTGGCGCTGGAAACCTCCCCGTTGAATTGGAAAAGCTAATAAGAATGGCCATCGTTGTCAGGGGAAGCAGAGAACAACTGGCCGAGAAGCCGTTTATCGTAACAATCGTAAGCGGACTCATGTTAAAATACCGATCTTTTCTTCTTGAACAAATACGTCTTTCCGTGGAATACGACATTCCACTGTGCATTTCTACCATGCCGGTGGGTGGCGTTTCAGGACCCGTGAGCATACCGGGCAATGTGTTTATAGGTCTCACAACAACACTGGCCGGCATAATACTGGCTCAATTGGCCAAGCCCGGTATTCCATGCATTGAAATGTATCACTCCACTTTTATGGATCAGGCAGACGGCAAAGTCGGGGGAATGCCGGAGAACTATATGGGGGAAGAACTCAGGATATCAATATCCAATAATCTCCTCGGAATTCCAACCTGCGATGGAACGACGCCTTGCTCCAATTCACTCTCATTCAACCAGGATGCGGTCTTTGAAATGACATACAATCTCAGGGATTCATATCGCGGCATCACAAATGGTTATTGGGGCCCCGGCGCTCTTCAAACCGGAATCATTTTCTCACCCCATGCCCTGATCTATTTTAACGAACTGGTTGATATGGCGCAAAGAGAGAATATTCCTATTGATATCAATCCGACAACACTGCCATTGGACATGATAAATGAGATTAAAGGGGGCGTCTACCTGGCGGAAGATCATACTTACGATCATATGAACGAAAGTCTTTGGCGGGGCAAATTTTATCATTTTGGAAAAATGGATTCCTCACTTGACATATTTGACAGATTGAACAACGCCTATTTTGAGATTATGAAAGAAGCCAAATTGGATAAGATTGACGAAAAAAAAGAACAGGAGATAATGAGAATAGCAAACGAAGCAGAATGAAAGCTTAATTCCAGCCATGGGAGAGCCTGTCCCCCAGATTGCCGTAACGGTGATAGGCGTTACAAAGGCTCTGCTCCTTGAAATAGTGGCACATTTCGATGCGCCCTTCCATGAGCACCGGTTCACGGGCGATGTGGCAGCCCGCACCGACGGCGGCCTGATACACTTTCATGGGCACGCGATCAGGGGCCCCGTAGCGCACCAGGGGCGTTTGTGGCAGCATTTCCATCAATTGCGCGTCCGTCTCTTCCTTTGGCACCAGTCCGTTCAGGAACAGGGCCCCGTCGGTTGTATGGAGAAACGCAACGGCACGGCTTTTAAGACCTTTTTGAACACTCAAAACGGTTTCGGTCCCGGCAATCCGTGCGGCTGCAACGCGTGTCAGGATCTCGAAAAGGGAGTCCTTTTCGTGAATCCGCAAAACCACCCGGTCATAGGGGAGGTACCGGAAAATGTTGTCCTCCCCCCGGAGGTTGACATCATCCCTTTCCAGTGAAAACTCCGTGTCCATCCAGTATAGACAGCTTCGAACCGCCAGAACGATCTTTTGAAGATCCTTTCGCCACGCACTGAGCCGTCCCCAGGCAAGCTTCATCTCCCAATCCTGAATGACCGAAAGAAAGGGGCTCCCGGTCTTGAGCGGCCCCAGTGCCGGCGCTTTCACTTCATCAAAATCCATCATTTGGACCAGATAATTGGGGCCGCCCACCTTGATGCCCGCCCCCAGTGCCGATTTGCCCATGCCGCCAAAGGGCTGGCGCAGCACCATGGCGCCGGTGGTGCCCCGATTGATATAGAGGTTCCCCGCTTTGATCCGCTTTTGCCAGTATTCCTGCTCCCGGCGGTCGAGGCTTTCGAGGCCGGCGGTGAGCCCGTAACCGGTCTCATTGGCCATGCAAATGGCTTCATCCAGGTCTTCCGCGGACAGAACCGAGAGGACCGGACCGAAAAACTCTGTTCCTTGGGATCGCGATCCCCGTTTAACCCCATACTTGATGCCCGGGGTCCAGAGGTGCGGGTTTTCACCTTTCATCTTCGGTTTTAAAATCCACTTCTCTCCCGGGTCCAGCTGGGTGAGGGCCCACTTGAGGTCTTTGGAGGGAGGCCGGATGAGGGGGCCTGTCCTGTTTTGAAAATCCCAAGGGGACCCCACGCTGAAGCTTTCCGCCGCATCCACCAGCTGGCGCTTGAATTTTCGGTCCTCATATACCGGTTTTTCCAGAATCAGCAGGCTGGTGGCGGAGCATTTCTGACCCGAGTGTCCGAATGCGGACTGAACGACATGCTTGATGGCCTGGTCCCGGTCGGACATGGCGGTTACAATGGTGGCGTTCTTGCCGCCTGTTTCGGCGGCCAAGAGACCCTGGGGCCTTGCTCGTTGGATTTTGAGTCCCGTTTCGGTTCCGCCGGTGAAAATCACAAAATCCACATGGGGATGGGCTGACATAAGGCTTCCAACTTCCTCACCCGAACAGGGGACGAACTGAAGGGTGTTTTGGCCGATGCCGGCCCGCCAGAAACACCTGCAAAGGAGCCAGGCACTTAAAACCGCGCTGGATGCGGGTTTCAGCAAGACGGTGTTCCCCGAGGCCAGGGCGGCGGCAATACCGCCGCAGGGAATGGCCACCGGAAAATTCCAGGGGCTCACCACCAGAACCACCCCTTTTCCCCGAAACCTGAGCCCCGGGAGTCTTTCCAGATCACAGGCGGTGCGGGCATAATAGCGCACAAAATCGACGGCTTCGGACACCTCCGGATCCGATTCACCAAAGACCTTTCCCCCTTCGGCGGCGGCCGCACCCATGAGATCTCCCCTTGATCGGTTGATCTCCAACGCGGCCCTGTCAAGGACTTTCAGACGCGCATCCGGCGCCATCCGGCGCCAGCCGTCGGGATCTGCCTTTGCCACGGCAACCGCCCTATTGAGATCTCTCTCATGGGCCCGGACCCAGAGGGCAATCACCGGGTGAGCCCCCTGCTCCATCCGTGAAGGGTCCATGACCTTGCGGGTCCCGCGGCCTTCGAAGATCTCGCGGCCGGAGACCACCAGGGGGATTTCCAGAGGCCCATCTTTTGGTCCCCTCATCCATTTGTCCCTGATCCCCTGGGCCCATGAGCGGTTGGGGGGCAAAGACCAGTCCGTGTCGGGAACGTTTCTGAAGGGACCGTCATAAGGGAAATCGTCTGTCTCCTGAAGCGCTTCTTCGTTGCGGTCCTGGGTTCGAAACGGGATGTCCGGATCTGGGTCATGGTGCTTAAGTGAGCAAAGGAATTGATTCTTCAGATATCCCCATTGGCCGCTTGACGGGGTCAGATAACAGGCGTGCCGCAGGAAGTTCTCTTCCCCCGTGTTTTCATCCAGACGTCGGATGAGATAGGCAATGGCGCTCACGAACTGGTCCCGGGTGGCCACCGGCGCGTAGAGGACCAGATCGTGGACCGTCTCCTGAATGGCCCGGCGGACATGGTCCGCCATTCCTTCCAGCATTTCCACGGAGAAATGTTTGAGAACACGGTTCTTTTTGGCCAGAACAAAGGCATAGGCCAGATCAAAGAGGTTGTGGGATCCGATCCCGATGTTGACGGCTTTGGTGTTTTCCGGCCGCAGGCCGTAGCGCACCATCCGTTTAAAAGAAGCATCCACATCCGCTTTGTTGTCATAGGTGGCCAGGGGCCAGTTGCGAAGGGCCGATTCCACCTTCTCCATTTCCAGGTTGGCGCCTTTGACAATGCGAATCTTGATGGGGGCGCAACCCTTCCTCACCCGTTCCCTGGCCCATTCCGTCAAGATCCGCTGGATGCGGTAAGAATCGGGCAGGTAGGCCTGGAGCGCCAAACCAGCGGACACATCCTTGAACCGGGCCTGGTTCAGTGTCGCCATAAAGGCGGCCACGGTGATTTCGAGATCCCGGTACTCCTCCATATCCAGATTAACGAATTTGGGAACCAGGGTCCCGTCTGATCGCGTGAAACGGTTCTCAGCGGCGGTTCTCAAAAGCTCGGATAGGCGTTTAACCAGTATGGCAACGGTATGGGAGAAGGCAAGGGAAGAGATCTGGGAGTAGATGGTGGAGATTTTGACGGAAATGTATTCAATATGGGGGTTTTGAAGGTCCTGCAAATAGGTTTTGAAACGGTTGTTGGCCTCGGTCTCACCCAGGACGGCTTCGCCCAGGTGGTTGATGTTCATGATGACCCCTTCTTTGCGCCGGATCGCCAGGTGTTCGTTCAAGACCCCTTCTTCACCGGGAATCACCGACCGGCTGGAATCATCCCGCATTTTGGCGATAAAGCGCGGAACGGATGTGTGGGGAAAATGGCGTCCGATTCCCATGAAAAGCCGCATCAGCAGCTTGTCTCCCACGGAAAAGAAGGCGGGAACGCCGTATCGGTCCATGAGGTATTTGATCTGATCCGCCACCCGGTCGGGATCTTCCGAACGGAAGCTCTGATCTATCAGGGCGGTCATGACCACCTTGTCCCGGGGGTTGCCCAAAAAAAGGGCCATCTGCTTTTGAAGCGCTTTTTCCTCCCTTGTCTGCAGCGCATTTGCCCTGGTCTGCCAGGTCTCCGCAAGGGCCAGCGCTTCTTCCACCGTCTGATCCAACCTGTTTAGAGCCGCCATGACCGTTCATCCTTTCACTGTCCGGATCTGATTCGCAATCCCCGTTCTACGGTCACCACAAAGTCCTGAACGTTTGTGATGACGGAACGTGCCGAAAGGGATCCGCGATTGGCCAGCTTGTTGATGGCAAATTCCGACATATCCACAATGTAGAAGAAGACGGGCCGCACAAGGTCTATTTCCATCACTTGATAGCAGGGGACCATGTTGCCGGTGGCAATGGCATGCAGCTGGGTGGCCAGCGCAATGACCGTGGTGGCTTTTCTCGTCAGCGCCCTCATTTGGTCCTGGGCCTCATAAACATCCGCCACAACGCCCGGCAGGGGGCCGTCATCCCGTATGGAACCGGCCAGCACGAAAGGGACCTTGCTTTCAATGAGGGCTCTCATCACGCCGGTTTTCACGGATCCCTGAAGAACCGCTTTTTCCATGGAGCCCTCGGCCCGAATCCGGTTAATGGCATCCAGGTGATGGTAGTGTCCCAAAGGGGCGGCCCGTTTGGCATAGATCTCCAGTCCCAGGGCCGTTTCAAAGAGGGATGCCTCCACATCATGCACGGCCAGAGCGTTTCCGGCCAGCATGGCGTTCACATATCCTCTTGTGACCAGTGACGCAAAGGCGTCCCGGGCATCCTGATCAAATGCCACGGCCGGACCCAGCACCCAGAGGATGAAACCGTTTTCCCGTTCAAACGCCAGGAGTTCGTACAACTGATCATAGTCGATGGAAAAGCTGCTCTCCCGGGTGACCCGTGTTCGAAAAGCGAAGCCCTTTGCATTTTCATCCTTGGACCCGAATGGCTCGTAATGGACGAATATGCCATCTGAGCCGTCTTCCTTTCGTCCGCAGGCCACCTGATCACCGGGTTTGAGATGCCTGAACGCCTTGACGGATAGCGACCCATCACCTTCCAGAACCACCACGCAATCCATGCGCGATTCCCTTAGTAGAGACCACCGTCCCTTTCCCAGATGAAAGTACTCGGGAAAGATGGACGTGGCATGATAGTTGTCAGGCGCCACGCCGTTCTTTAAAACACACCTGAAGACCACTTCCGGCGCGTCCGCCAAAGGCTTTTTTCCAAAATCCGGCGGTGTGTAGCGGGGCAGTTGAAATGTCATTTGGTCCACCCGTGTTCCTTTTAAAACAGGCACGCTTTCATATGGTTTTCGGCTAATCAACCGTGCCGTTTCTTCTTAAGCGCCATCAACTGGTGCCAGGTCCCCCGTTCCAGAAAACTGCCGGGCACGTTTTTCTCCATTTCTTCATAGAGGGAAAACGGGGTAGCAAAGGTCATGACATCTTCCTTCAACATCCGCTTGAGCGCCACCCTGGCGGATATGTCATTCAACCCCAAGACCGCCCTGGGATTTTCCGACTGCGCTTCCTTAAAGGCGTATATACCGATGTTCTGACATCCGGCCGCAAATGGAAAAATGACGTTTTCATTCCCTTTGCGACCGTAATTGGCCAGGACGCTCAAGGCGGAAATCTGATCCATGTCCCCTATAAAGACAACAACCTCGGGAGAGTCTCCCTCTCCCACATCTTTGAGCGGCTTAAAAATCACATATTCATGGGGAATGTCCATGATGGGCAGATTGTTGATAAAATCTTCCACCAGTTCCGGGGTCTTGGCATACCGTTCACCCTGAGCGAAATTGTCATACATTTCACGGCTCACATACGGTTCAAGTTTTTTGCATGCCTCCTGCCCCTTGCCCCACGCCGCATTTCCCACCGAAAGGAAGTAGTGAAAACAGTCTTTTCCGCCCGGAAAATGTTCGTACTGATTTCCGAACCCCAAACCCACACCGGCCCCCCAACAGGCATAGGTCTTACGGTCAAACACCGCCGTTGCACCCCTGGTGGCGGCCCCCAACATAAACAAGGCGCATCCCCATTTGCCCTCTTTGAACTGCCGGGAATTCTCGGGTTTCTCATCGCCAAAAAGAATGGCCACCGGTTCAAACCGCATCTTCGTTGTTTTCGCAATCAGACTTTCCATAACAGATTCTCCTTTCCAATAAGGAAAATTGTAGGAAAATCCCTTAAATTCGTCAAGAGTGAATAGCAAGGAAGGTATTATGAGGAGAAAAAGGCTTGATTTTTTGTGACCGATTCCCACACTCCGGTGTATATGGTGTTAACAAAAGAACGGTCTTTTTTGCTTATGTGCTTATGATCCCCAACGCATAAAGGAGAATTGTCATGAAAAGGATTTACCCGGTACGACTGAGGTTGCTCATGGTTTTGGTGATGCCACTGTTATTTATTTCCCCTGCCCACGCACTTGAGAAGATCTTTGCACCCTATGTGGATGTCATGCTCTACCCCGCTTTTTCCTTGAACGACGCCCATGATCAAACCGGCCAACCCTATTACACCCTCGCTTTTATTACTGCGGACAGCAGCTGCCGGCCCGCCTGGGGCGGCATTACGGCCCTTGAAAAGGACCATTACATGGATGAGATCAATGCCCTCAGGCAGAGCGGCGGGGATGTGATCATATCCTTCGGCGGCGCCAACGGCACTGAACTGGCCATGTGCCACGGGGATGCGGGCGCCCTTCAGGCGGCCTATCAATCGGTCATTGATAAGTACCAGGTGAACTGGGTCGATTTCGATATTGAAGGATGGGCGGTTGCCGAAAGAACTTCCATCGACCTTCGCAACAAGGCGATCAGGGGCCTTCAGGAAGCCAATCCCGATCTAACGGTCGCTTTCTGTCTTCCGGTCCTGCCATCCGGCTTGACCCATGACGGCCTCTATGTACTCGAAAACGCGCGAGACAACGGCGTTCGTGTGGATGTGGTGAATGTCATGGCCATGGATTACGGGGACGGGGCCGCACCAGATCCGGAAGGGAACATGGGACAGTACGCCATTGACGCGGCCGTGAATACCTATCAACAGGCCCTCGATCTCGGTCTCAGCCCGCTAATGGGCATAACCCCCATGATCGGACAGAATGACGTGGCTTCAGAGCGTTTCTACCTTTCCGACGCCGAAATGCTCCTTGCATGGGCCCAATCCAAAGACTGGGTTGGCATGCTCTCCATGTGGTCCTCCACCCGCGACAATGGCCGATGCCCCAACAACCCATGGGCGGACGCCACCTGTAGCGGGCTTGACCAGGCGGACTTTGCCTTCACGAGCATTTTCCGCCCCTTTACCGGCGGCACCATTGGCAACGTTCCCCCTCAGGTGGCCATTACACGGCCCCTGGATGGTGATCTCATGGAACCGGGATCATCGGTCACCATTTCAGTGAATGCGTCCGACGTTGACGGAGCCGTCGTTCAGGTGGAAATACTGGTTGACGGGGAGTCCATGGGAACCATAAAGGAATCTCCCTATACGTTCCTGTGGACGGGCGTTACCGAGGGCGTCTATGTGATTACCGCCATTGCAACGGACGATCAAGGCGCCACCGGCAGATCCGGTGCCGTCGAAATCACCGTTGGGAATGCCCCGCCTGTTTCATCATGGGACCCAGCCCAAGTCTACTGGGGGGGCGATGAGGTGTGCCATAAGGGAAAACTGTGGCGGGCCAAATGGTGGACGCAGGGTGAGGAACCGGGCACCACCGGTAAATGGGGCGTCTGGGAAGCGCTGGGCTGGTGCAACGGCAACAAGGTACCCGCCATTACCATCACATCCCCGGAAGACGGGGACAAGTTTGATCCGGGAGACACCCTGACCCTGTCGGCGGATGCTTCCGACCCGGACGGAAGTGTGGTTCAGGTTGAATTCTTCCTAGACAGCACATCCCTGGGGACTGATGACACCCCGCCTTACGCTATCGCCTGGCACGGCATCCCTGAAGGGTCTTACGTGATCACGGCGGTGGCCACCGATGATCAGGGTGCCGCCACTCAATCGACGGGCATTCAGATCAAAGTGGGCGAAGCGACCCCGGATGTCCCTGCCTGGGATCCGTCGGAAGTCTACTGGGGCGGAGACATGGTATTCCACAATGGAAAAACCTGGCGGGCCAAATGGTGGACAAGGGGCGAGGAACCGGGTACAACAGGAGAGTGGGGTGTTTGGGAAGAAGTGCGTTGAGATGAGGTACCGTTTTGGAGAGAACCGGCATCGGATGCCTTTTGGGCGTTTTCATCCTTCTGTCGGGTCTCCTCTGCCCGGGGCCGGGCCTTACGGCTTTTGCGGCCTCAGTTCTGCTGGACATACCGCCGAGGCGGCAGTGGGATAACAACCAGGGCTACTGCGGCGCCTGCTCGGTGCAGCAGTCAGCCCTGTACCATGGGGCCTATGTATCCCAATATGCCGCAAGAGCCGTTATCGATCCCGACAACCGTGAACAGATCCTCGTGGGCGTCAACATGCGGCAACTGCTTGAGGCCCTCTCCTTTAAATATGAATCCTGGCCCCATGAAACCGCATCCACCCCCCAGTACCGAAATTATCTGGTGTGGTGCGCAAAGCATCTACAAAATCTGGCGCCGGTCATCATTACGACCTATATAAAAGGGTTGAACGACCCCGACTATGATCACATCATGGTGGCGGTCGGTTTTGATGCCGTGGATCCCGAGAGTTATGACCCTAACAGCCGGATTGTTTTTAATGACTGCTTTGTGGATTCGTCCTTTACCAGATCATTCGGCTCCTTCCATGACAAAAGGAGCATGCAGATAAACGGCGCCATCTACAAGTACTGCATTCCGGAGACCCATGACTATGGCATTGCCGTTACCGGCATCAAAGACATGCATGATGAAACCCTTCCGGTTCACCTCTCCATTGGCACTTTTAGCGAACCGAACGTCACCATGGGAGAGGCGCCTGAAACGGTAAATGCAGTCATCACCATCCATTCCCTTGTTGCGGGAAGGGCCTACGCACTCCTCAGGTACGACAACTATTCGGCAGTTCCCAGCGAGAATTTCACTGATAGCAATTTTGATATGTCTTGGTCTTTTGTTGCCGGCGGCACCACCTACAATCTCGCGGATCAATTCCCGTCGGACCGGATCATCATTTATCGGTGTGTTGCCACCCGAGAGGTTTCACACTATGTGGATGCCTCAGGCAACTGCGGCGGAAGAAAACCCTGCCACCGCTCCATTCAAGAGGCCGTGGAGGCCGCCGCAACCGGATCGGTTGTGAAGATCGCCGCCGGAAATTACCGTGAAGCGGTCGTACTGAACCAGGCAAAAGCCATCACCTTGAGTGGGGGATGGAACCCTACCTTCAGGGCGCAAACGCCCAATACCACCTCCTTTGAAGGCGTAAAGGCTGTTCAGGGTTCACTGAGACTCAAGATGGTGACACTGAAACCCTTGTGATGACCCGTTCCCAAAAACCCTTATGTCAGTGCTAAGGCGTCGCCCGTGACGCGAAAACCGCGCTGAAACACGGCGGTTTCATTGGGCCTTTTCCTTCTCAAATTCCATCCTTTACAATCCCATCCATCATTGTTAATTTTCGGGGACACCTATTGAAAACAAACATGGAATAACGATGGTCAGAAAGATCGTTTCAGGGGGACAGACCGGCGCCGATCGCGCGGCACTCGATTTTGCCATGGAATGGAACATCCCCCATGGCGGCTGGATACCGAAAGGGCGTCTTGCGGAAGACGGCAGACTGCCGGACAAATACCGGCTCAAGGAGATGAACAGCACTGACTACGCCCGCAGGACCGAACAGAATGTGATTGATTCGGACGCCACCCTCATATTTTCACACGGAAAGCTCACCGGCGGCTCACTTTTGACCAAAAGAATGGCAATGAAACATGGACGTCCCTGGCTCCATATGGACCTGCTCATAACCAATGCCTTCAGCGCGGCCCAGTCCGTTCACCTATGGTTCAATGAACAGGGGATCCATGTGCTGAATGTGGCAGGGCCCAGGGAAAGCCAGGACAAAAGGATATACAGGGCCACCTTTGACATTCTGGAAGCCGCCTTTCAAATGTCCCTTATCAGCAGCCATATGGATCCCTCCTTCGGACGGTCTCAGCGGCCGCCTGAAACCGTGGATCAGGCCGTGGAGCGACTGGTTGCCAAATTGACCTTTAAAGACAAGGGCAAGATCGCTCGCATGGGCTATGGCGATCTCAAAGGGCTGAACCGTTCTCTCGGTCCCTATATCACGGACAATTTCGGTCTTCAGGACGGCAATAAAGCGCTTTTCTCATCCTGCAGTTTTGTTCTCGGGAAAAAGTCCGTCAGTGAAGCGGAAGCAATCTTCCTTATCATCAGGAAACTGTGGGAAAACCTTCAATCTTCCCACGGCCTGAGGGTCGTTCATTGACCCTTTCTGGAAAACCGGGCCCCGGATGACCGCCAAGGAAGAGCCCCGTGCGGGGAAAACCGTCCAAACGCGCGGCGCTCTCTACAAAAAGGTCGGCATAGCCTCCCTGATCATGATGGTCTCGGTCTTCTTAAGCCGGGTCATCGGACTGCTCAGGGAGATGATCATCGCCTACGTGGGCGGTACCGGCACGGCGGTGGATGCCTACCAGATGGCATTCGTGCTGCCTGAACTGCTGAACCACATAGCGGCAACCGGATTTTTGTCTATTACCTTCATACCCATCTTCAGCCGTTACCTGGTGGATGACCGGGAAGAAGAGGGATGGCGCATCTTTTCCCTGGTCCTTTCCGCTTTTGGCAGTCTGCTGCTCCTTTTTGTTGTGGCGGCATGGTGCTGCGCGGATCAACTGGTGGGGCTATTGGCACCGGGCATTGATGATCCGGCGGTGAAAGCCCTTACCGTGCGCATGACCCGCATCGTCCTGCCGGCCCAGTTCTTTTTCTTCGTGGGCGGCCTTCTGATGGCGGTCCAGTTCGCAAAGGAGCACTTCCTCATACCGGCCCTGGCCCCCCTACTTTACAATCTGGGGATCATCACGGGCGGCATTCTTTTGTCGCCGTTCATTGGTGTCGAAGGATTTGCCTGGGGTGTGCTGGGGGGTGCGCTGATCGGCAATTTCCTCATCCAGTGGATCGGTGCCGCGCGCTTCGGCATGAAATACAAACCCTGTTTTGATTTGTCCCATCCGGACTTGAAACAGTACGTTCTCTTGACCCTTCCCCTGATCCTGGGACTCACCATGACATTTTCAACGGAGTTTTTTTTCAGGTTCTTCGGTTCCTACATGCCCCGAGGGACCGTGGCGGCGCTCAACTACGGACTCCGTATCATGTTCATCCTGGTGGGGCTCTTCGGTCAGGCAGTGGGTACCGCAAGCTACCCGTTCATGGCACGGCTGGCCAACGAAGGGCGGTTGCACGAGATGAACCGCCTCCTGGACCGAACCGTGCGAGCCCTTTCAATGGTCATCCCTTTTTCCGTGTTCCTGATGGTCATTCGCCATGAAATCGTATTGATACTCTTCCAGAGGGGCCACTTCGATGGGGCGGCCACGGCAATCACCGCCCACCTGCTCCCGTTTCTTCTTCTGGGGGCCTTTGCCTTTTCAGCGCAGACCGTGGTGGTGAGGGGGTATTATGCCATGAAAAACACCCTCTTTCCGGCCCTTTTGGGGACTGCGGCGGTACTGTTAAGCATCCCCGTATTTCTTTTGGGCATGTGGAAGATGGGTGCCACGGGCGTTGCCCTGGGCGTTTCCATTTCCGCTTTGATGCAGGTGGCCCTGCTCTATGTGTGCTGGAATCTGCGCACGCACAATCAAGAGAGCCGTTATGTCTATGGCGCGGTGTTTAAGATGGCGGCCTTCAGCCTTTTCCTGGGACCGGCCCTTGAGATCCTCCGCCGGACCGTTTTCCTGGGGTTATTCCAGGGAAAAACCTTTACCGGGGCGCTTTTGATCAGTATCGGTATGGGTGTCGCCTTCCTGGTGCTCCTCTACCTGGGATTGAGGGCCATGAAGATGGCGGACATCCTGGAGATTCTCGAAAAACCGTTTAGAAGACTCGCAGACAGACTGAAACCAAAAGGAGAAAACAGATGAAAGACGATCGTGGATTGTACTATTACCCGTTTCCCCAGAACAGGCGCGTCCGCATGTACGTTCGGGAAGAGGCGGGGATGATCCATTTCAGGTTATGGAACGCTGATGATCCAAAACTCTGGGACGATCACGGGTGGATACCCCATGATGCCATTTTACAGGCGGCCGCCATGTATGAAAAAAAGAATGATTTCGATCCCAACCGGGCCTATGACCTTGAAGCGGCAAAGGCGCTATTAAAGGAATAGTCCGGGTCCAACCCCTTCATCGCAAATAGATGGGGTTGGAGAAGATCCAGGGACGAAGGCCGAAAAAAGGTGCCCGGCGATATACCTCAACACGGTACACACCGGGCTTTTTGAGGGGTCGGAAAAGACGGCAACCGGATTCCCTGGCCAGCAGCCTGCCGTTTCGTAGCAGGCGGATTTCTCCTCTTCTGGGTGTTCTAACGAAAACACTGCCCGGCTGAAACGCCATTTCCTCTCCCATTTGAAGGGATGTTTCACCGCTGATGTCATAATAGAACCGGAACCCTCTTGAATCGGTCAGGCGATCGTGGGCCACGTGAAGCCTTCCCTCCTTCATGGCATCATACACCTGTTGTCCCGCTTTTGCCGCATCTCTTCTAAGGGGATGATCCAGGAGCAGGTGAATATTGATGGATGACAGGCCGTCCAGGTAGGTCAGGGGTGTAAGGGTAAGAGGCCCCAAGCGAAGCCCGGCACCATGAGCGTCGGAGCCCCCGATGGCCACCACCCGTCGCTCTTGGCACACCTTGTCCCAGAACCGAAGGGTCCGTCGGCTGGGGCCCTTGAGGGTCCCGGTTTTGAACATCAGGAAGAAAAGCCCGTGGAGGAACGTCTTGACCCGTTCTTTCCACCTGGATGAAAAATTCCAGATACATATACCGGCATATCCCGTGACCGAAAGATCGTTCCAGGTATAGGCAATCCCTTTTTCCATGAAGGGCATCCCCTTCTCGAAGGGATGGGCCAGACAGCCGAAACCGCCTTTCTCGTTCACGCGGTCTATCACCTCCTGGGGCGTCTTCCCTTTGCCGTGCACCATGTCCCGCATACCAAAGGCCAGGTAATGATGAAACCGGACACCCAGTTCAAGCCCCATCAAAACGAGCACGCCGCTGTGATACCCTTCATCTTCAGCATGGAGGGATTTGGACATGTACTCGTGATCATTAACAATCATGAAATCAAGGTTTGCCAGGGCCGCATCCCTGGCGATTTGGGGCGCATCCTTGGCGCCGTCGGAATAACGGGTGTGGATGTGTGCGTTCCCAACTGTTTCAAAAAGGTGTTTACCCACCTTGCCCCTTCCCTGTTCCGGATGCCGCAAGGGCACGAAGCCCCAGTTGCATCGGCTTTTTAATGGCGGCCCCCGTCAAAACCAGGACACCCGCAAAAGAAACAACCATGTATATGTGCTCCACCGTGGATATGGGGCGCCCCCTTATTTGGGACATGAACAGCAGATAGACGGGCCCCGCTTCCAGAACCACCACCGCGCCGATAAAGAGGGCGCTAACCATCATGTATAGAAGACCGCCGAATCCGGTGGCCACCTGTCCGATATTCTCATGGTCGAACCTGGGGTACATAGCGCCGAAACCGATGCCGAGACTCACGATACCGAATACCATGAGAAACATTGTCCCGGATGACAGGAGCATCATGAACCGGGTGACTTGGAGAAAATCGTTGGTCACCACGATCAGCACCATCCCCAAAAACAGCATGGGGACCAGAAAAAAAACATACTTACCCCACAGATAACGCTTGAGCTTCATTGGGGACGACCGAAGTATCCAAAAGGCGGCCCCTTCGGCACTCACCGCCGTAAAGACAAAGCGCACACCCACCGCCGCCAGGACAAAACCGGCCAGGCCCATGTTCAAAAAGGCGAGTCCATTCTGGAGAAAGTCCAGTGGCAGCGGACTCTTCTCCAGCGGCAGCACCTTGAAGTTGTATACGTAGACCACCACCAGGGCGAAAAGAAGCAGCAACTGGGACCATTGGGTATTGTCCCTGAAAAAGACCCTGATATCCTTGGCCATCACGACGGCCAGATCCGGCTTAAAGGGTTTTGTCACCACCCGGATCAAAAAATCCAGGATCCGTTTTCCGCCCATGAGCCGTTTCTTGGCTTCCTGGGCCTTGCTGAATCCGTCCGCATAGATGAAACCGGCCGTCCAGATATTGATCACCACCAGGGCCAGGGCCGTGGACCAGGTCACGGCCAGGTAGAACCCTTCCCCTGCTTTTGCACCTCCCGTAAGACGTCCCCAGAGAACCTCCGTGATCCAGTGTGAAGGAAGATAGGGTGAATCGGGCGTCTTGAGTGCGGACATGTAATGCATGAGGGAGAGGGCCGTATCCGGATCCACCAGCTTTTCCGGCCTCAAGAAGCGAAAGAGCAGATAGAGGCCCACCACCATCAGGATGGACAACAAAAGGATCACGTCCCGGGTTCTCTGGGCCGGAAAAATGTGAACCAGCACCATGGTCACGAAAATTCCCAAGGCTGATGCAATGAGACCCATGGCAATGATCAGGTGGAAAAGGCTGCCGTAGAACCCGAAACCGGGGGTATACACGTAGCCGTAGGCCCCCAGTATGGGAATGGCAAAGATGACCGCCATCCAGGAGCTGTTCAAAAATGTGCTGAACGCCCGGGCCGTAAAAAGGGTTTCAACGGGCACCGGCGCCGAATGACAGAATTCCAGATCCCTGGAAAGATACATGGTGGAGAGTGCGGTAATGATGTTGCTGAAGATGAGCAGCGAGAAGAAGGTCAGAAAGACCATGCTTAGAAGCTCTTTGGCCAAGAGATCGCCGATCATCTCAACGGATTGAAAATAGACCAGGACCCGGGAGGAGAGGACGAAGAGGACCAACCCGAAGAAGATCCCAAGCCCTCCCATGAAGAGGGGCTTTTTAACCCCTGCCCCGTGGGTTCGGCTCAATCGGTTCTTGAATCCCTGAAGGCCGGGTTTCAGCAAGAGCGCCAGTTGACCCATTCACTAAACCTCTTTCTCCCGGGTCAACCGAAGGAAAACCTCTTCCAGGCTACCATCCACGCCGGCCTGTCGCCGCAAGGCCTCGGCGGTCCCCTGGGCAATCAGGCGGCCGTCTTCGATAATGGCGATTTCATCGCAGACCTCCTGGGCCACGTCCAGGGAGTGGGTCGACATAAAGAGCGTGGCACCCTCTTCCACCTGATTCTTGAAAATATCCTTGACCAGTCTGGCCCCTCTGGGGTCCAGGCCCACCATGGGCTCATCCACGATGAGCACTTTCGGCCGGTGCACCATTGCGCCGCACATGACAAGTCGCTGTTTCATGCCGTGGGAATACCCTTCAATCAGTTCCTCCCCCCAGCGGGAAAGCCCGAACAGCTCAAGCAGATGCCCTATGCGGGACTGTAAATCACCGTTATTTGAAAGGCCGTAGAGCCCCGCCACAAACTGCAGGAATTCGAGCCCCGTCAGCTTTTCGTAAAGGAAGGGCCGGTCCGGAATGAACCCCACGCACTGTTTGGCACCAACGGGATCCTTTGCCAGGTCATGACCGTTGATGATGATCCGGCCCTCGCTGGGCTTCAAAACGCCGGCCATCATCTTGATGGTGGTGGTCTTTCCCGCACCATTGGGCCCCAGGAATCCGAACCTGGCCCCCTTTTCTATGTCCAGGCTTATACCGTCAACGGCTCTTAAGGACTTGTATTTCTTGGTAAGATCGATCAGCTTAATCATACATGTAGTCCATAATCTCAAGCTTCAATTTGCCCATGAGGGTCATCAATGCCGCCTGTTTGTCAAGGCCCCCGTGGACCAGTTTGACGTGGGTGGCATCCACGGGCATCTGGTCCAGGGTGGCGTCCATGGAAATCCACTGGCCGCCCAGCCAGGCTTCAGTCCAGGCGTGATAGAAAAACCGATGATCCGTATAGACGATGCCCACGCATTCCCGTGCCGGTATGCCGGCTGCTCGCAGAAGCGCCGTCAGGAGCACCGCATGTTCGTTGCAGTCGCCTTGCTTCGCTTCCAGAACCGCCAGTGCGTCAGGAACGCTGACAACGGGTCTTTTTTCAACGTTCCCGTAGACCCATTTCATCAATTTGCGCGCCACCGATTGTCTGTTTGGTTCGTTTCCCGCAATCTCCCGCGCTTTCTGGACGATGGCGGGGTCATCGCTCTGAATGTTGATTTGAGGCTCAAGAAAAGGTTTCAAATGCGGTTCACCCTCCCCCGGCGGCACGGTGGATGCGGCCCTGTGCGGCAGCAGTTCCTTATACACCTCCAGCCGGTCCCCTTTCAATCTCTGCCGCCCTTGGTTCAGCACCGTCACATCAAAGCCGGTATCTTGAATCCCCGTGATCCTGAGCTTCAAATAGGCCACATCACGTGCCCGGTCAAGGGTTCGTGTTACCGGAATGGCTGCCGCATCATAGAGATCGGCGCCCGCCGACCCTTCCACACCGCGAGGCGCCCTTTCCCGGTCCGAACGAACCAGGGTCAACCCCATAAATCCTTCTTCTTTGAGCAACGCGCCAGTTTCGTCCAACCAGAAACGCAGTTTCTGACCCCATACTTCCGTCTCCAGCACAAAAGCCGGAATCTTCTTCTCATCCAGGGAAATGACCGTCTTATCCACAACCCTGATCAATACCTTCCGGTGGGAAAGCACCGACGGATCAAAGAGATTAAAATCGAATTCATCACCGATATTGAGGGCGCGGCCATCAAAAAACCCGGGGAGTCCCGCGCCGATGGTGAGCGGTCCGGATACGGGAATGGCATGTTTCCGTTTTTTGTCCCCTTCCCCGGTCTCCACCTCTATGCGGTTTTCCACCACCCTTCCCGATATACGGAATCGGACAACACCTGAATCAATGATCATCAAAAAACGTCTCAGCGCAAAACCGTTGTCCAGGATTGCCCGGGTAGACATGCGCATGACGCTGGGCTGCCCCATGAGGTTCAGGGCCAGCACCATTCTTTCCTCCACCAGTTGCTCTTCACCCAGCGGGCTCAGCCGCATCTCCGAAAAACCGACCTTCTTGCCTTTGAGATAGATCTCCATCCACTCATGCCGGAAGCGCTCCACCGGCTTGGTTTCCACGGGGAGTTCCGCCGTATGCCCGTTTTCCTGGAAATGGGTCTTTTGAACCAGGAGAAACATCATGGCCAGCCAGAACAGAACAAGGGAAGAACCAAGGAAGTAGAAAAGCTTTCTCTTGTTGGAAACAGTCATGGGTCAAGTCTGGAAGCGGGCTTTGGGGGCGGGACGGGACCCCGGAAAACGGGACCACGGGAGCAGTAAAGAGGCAGTATCAGCTGTTATGGCGTGTACCCGCTCATCACATCTTATATTTTCCGAAGTCTTCGGGATCCAGATTTTCCAGAATCTCCTGCCACTTTTTCCCCTTTTCCGTCTTATCCTGGGCCTCGGCTTTCAGGTCGATCTGGGTTGAGCGGTTGATGACTTCATCTGAAACGAAAATCGGCGCACCCAGTCTGAGGGAAAGGGCGATGGCATCGCTGGGCCTGGCATCAATACTCATTTCCTCACCATTAAACTCAAAATTGATCCGGGCATAATAGGTGTTGTCCTTCAGATCACAGACTTCCACCTTTTGGACTTTGATGTGCACCATTTCCATAATATTTTTCAGCAGATCATGGGTCATCGGTCTGGAAAACTTGATGCCTTCCAGTTCACTGGCAATGGCGGTCGCCTCCAGCAAACCGATCCAAATGGGAAGCGTGCCTTCTCCGTCAATCTCCTTCAAAATGACGATGGGACTGTTGGTGATGGGATCAACGGTCAAACCGGATATGGCCATCGGCTTATACATAATTTCCCTCCGGGATCTTGAGCTTCACTGAACAGCTTCATTTCAGACATTCTTAACCATACAATCCTTTTTGTCAACAACCCATATCCCCCGAACCCTTCTTCACGGCAGTGATATGGGAAACCTAGGGGTCTTAGTACAACTATAGAGGGGGCTCTCTCGCAAAAAATGGATTGCCGGTGATTCTTTGGAAAAGGGAAATACTATCCCTTGTCCTCTCCTCGGGAAAAGGGAGAAAAGCGGAAATTTCGAAGAATGCTGCTATTCTAAAGGTCTTTAGGCAGGTGCGTTTCCGGTCACGCAACGGGTCGGCCAGATCGTGGCGGCGGTCACCCCCATGGCACAGTCGCCGGCGTTGGCGCTGAATCCGTTGGCACAGGAAGTGGCTGCCGCCGACATCCCTCCCGCGCAGAAGGTGGCCACGGCCGGACCGGCCGTACAGCCGCTTGAGGAGGCGCCGGTGCCGGTGCCGCAGTAGCCGCTGGCGGATTTGCTGTTAAGGGGTCTCACTCTGGGGCGCTCGTATTCCATGGTCTATCCTCCGCGCAAGGTTAGTCTGGTGTCGAAGCCGGCCTAGCTCTTGATCAGTCTGATGAGGCTCAATTGTTTTTCATCAATTACCATAAGGGGAACCGCAAGTAAACGAATAATTGAATAGTGTCTCTTTTGGGATGAAATAAAGTGAAAAGTGTTCCTAAACACCCAGAGGGAGAAGAAAGGAAGAAAGCCTAATGTGTGAAAGATGGCGGGGTTCGACCGGTTTTTATGCAGGCGC
>JANQDY010000116.1 GCA_028278625.1 Thermodesulfobacteriota bacterium | reverse complement strand
GAAGGAATGTGAGTGTTAATATTATCAGAATAGCCCTTTTTCCCCTCGACTTAAAAACCGCCGGTATCCTGAAGACCAGCACCGGGAGGACCAGAAGCGCCCCATAACAAAGACCGTTATAGAAGAACTGTTTCAAGAGAAGGACCGGATAATCCAGCAACCCTTTTTCACCGGGATCGTTCAGAATACGGTCGATACCTTGAAAATCCAGAATCGAGGGACCGCCCGTCACTAAGAAAAGGTACTCCACCAAAAGCCAGGGGACAAATGTCAGCAGGAGGGTCAAAATGATGAGTTTTGATCGGTTCGGTCTCTCAATTTTTCTCCGCATAAGGGAAGCCCCCATGAATCCCAGCGGAAGTACAATGCCCAATTGACGGGTCAGAATGGCAGAAAGGGCAAACAACAGCCCTAAGATGATCAACCCCGTGCGTGATCTGTCCATTCCCAAGCAAAGAAAGAGCATGCTCATGGCGGCAAGAGATGTGAAAGTGACGTCTGTCATAAAGGTGAAGGACTGCGAAAAGAAAAGGGGATTGAACATCAGGGTGAGGGTCCCCAGAAGGGCCAATCCCGCGGGTACCCTCAACATCAACAGCAGCATCAGCAAGGAAACGGTGCCCGCCGCCCCCATGATGACCGTTGAAATCCTTAGGGTTGTGGGGGAAAAGCCAAAGACACGGGAAAAGAAGTCCCCCCAGAACAGATGGGTGATCAGGGCAGGACCGCCGTCACCCCAACCTACCTGGATTAGGCGCCCGTCCTTCTGAAACGCTTCAAGGCATTTCACATAACACCAATCGTCGTTGATCATGAACGCGCCACTGGGATCCACAAACCAGACGGCCAGCGCCCACATGAGGAATATGGCCGCAATCTGGTAACAGACGTTTCCGTTGGCGGTTCTACCCTGTTTCACCATTGACATGGGCCTGATAGAATGTGTATTTTCTGAACCATTTAATTGTGTGATTGAACGGTGAAGTCAAAACTTATGCAAGTTCTATTAGAGCCGTATTGCAACAAAATGCCGGTCAGATGATCGATGCCCTCCATGTCGCGATTCAGAAATCTTCTGGTCCTCAGCTGCCGTCAGGTGCTTCGGCAACGCCATCGCTATTGGGGAGTGATAGGGGCCCTTGCTCTCGGCACGGCGGGCTTTGTCGTGATTGTCACGATGGGCCGTGATTTTAAACAAAGCCTCAATCGGGACCTGCACCTTTTGGGCGGCGCCACCATTATCAAAGCATACTATGACCATGATCCCGGATCGCGGCCGAAATGGTTCCACTACCGTACCCGCAAAGCCGTTGAGCGCATAAGGGGCGTCCAAAAGACAAGCCTGGTTTCGGTCAGGTACAACGTTCCTTCCGTGCGCAAAGAGCAGGCTTACCGGTTTACTCTGGTTGCAGTAGACGAGTTTTTCTGGAAAGTCAACGGGTTTTCACCTGCTTCCGGTGAGTTTTTCTCCGTGCGGTCCGTTGCCATGAGAGAGCGGGTCTGTGTCATCGGGGAGGCCCTTGAGGAGCGGATTTTTGGAAGGGGAAAAGGGGTCGGCAGGTATCTTATCATCGATCGCGATTATTATCGTGTGGTGGGGGTGCTCGGAGGCCTGGGCGCCGCGGGTCTCGCCCGTTTTGCCTTTGTGCCTCTCACAACCGCCTTGAACAGGATATCCCGGCTGCCGCCCCCCGGACGCATGTATATCAGGTGCCGCACTTGGGACGACGTTTTGCCCGTTGCTCAAGCGATCCGCCCGGCAGTGTCGGAGTTCCAGGATCCCAAAGGGCTCACCATAGAGGTGTCCAGGGAACAGCTCAAACGGGTTCAGATGGCGGCATGGTGGGTGGAACTGTTTGTGATTATCTCCATTTCAGCCACGCTGATTGTGGGAGGGGGAGGGATTTGGAACGGAATCGCCGCTTCGGTGAGGGTCAGGACCAGGGAAATCGGCCTTAAAAAGGCCTTGGGCGCCGAAGACGGTGACATTCTCATTCAGATCCTTGGAGAGGCGGTTTGTCTGAGCATCGGTTCGGCGCTTCTGGGGGTGGCCCTGGGTCGTTGTGCCATAGAGGTTGCGGGATTCTTTTTGGAGAACCGACCGGCGGAGTCCCTTTTCCTGGTTTCCGCCGGTACGGCGCTTTTGATGGCCGTCGGTCTGGGGCTTGCGGCCGGCTTTCTTCCGGCCAGAAAGGCGAGTCAGATGGCGGTGGCATCAGCCTTACGGTATGAATGAGGAAATACTTGTGAGAAATGCTGAAACCCCTTTGATTGAGATTAAAGGCCTGACCCGGCATTATCTCGAAAAAGATGAAGAGATCCCCGTATTGCGGGGGATTGATCTGAGGGTCTTCCCGAAGGAAAGGGTCGCCATCATGGGGCCGTCCGGATCAGGGAAGTCCACTTTTTTGAATATTCTGGGGCTTCTGCTGCAACCGACGGCCGGTAGGTATTTCTTTGACGGCAGGGACGTGCTGCAACTGACCAGGTCCCAACAGGCACATTTCCGCCGATCACGGGTCGGTTTTGTTTTTCAGACCTGTGATCTGCTGGAAGGGTCTACGGTCCGGGAGAACCTGGAATATCCGCTGGTGTATGCGGAGGTGCCCAAACGGGAGAGGGGCCGAAGAATAGCGGAATCCCTGGAAGCCGTCGGGCTTTCACATCTGATGAATCATTCCGCGGCACACTTGTCGGGGGGGGAGCAGCAACGGGTGGCCGTGGCCAGGGCGCTGGTCAACCGCCCGCGGGCCATTTTGGCCGATGAGCCGACGGGGCAGTTGGACCGGTCCAACAGCGAAAGGATGATGGATTGTTTCAAAGATATCGTTACAAAGGATGGGGTTTCGTTGGTGGTGGCGACCCATAACACCCTGGTGGCGGCAGGATGTGATCGCGTCTATCATCTGAAAGACGGGATACTGCGGCAAATGGATAAATCCGAAGGAGCATGAAGCAAATGGTCAGACCATACCCCGAACACCGAATAGGAGTGTTTGCCATCTATTGGCTGATACCGGCGGTCATGATGTGTCTGGTTCTCACAAGGACACCGACTTGGGCAGAAGATGGGGCGGGCACACAACCGAAAAAATATGACATTGTTTTTCCGGTCAAACTCTTCTGTTCGGAGAAACGTTCCGTCAGGGTGCCGTTCAAAGGAATCATAGAAGAAGTTTATGTGAATGCCGGGCAAGAAGTGAAGAAAGGGGATTTGCTGGCCCGCTACCATCTATCCATTGAGTCCAAAATGGCATTGCGGGAGAAGCTTGGTAACCCGCGGGTGAAGGATTTGGAGATTGAACGTGAGAAAGTCTCGGTTGAACTGGCCGACTTAAGGGCTTTTGAGAAAGGTGCCAACAAGACCGGTGAAGGAAATGACAAAGGCGATTCGAGGAGTATCTTTGACCGCATTAGACAGCGGGAAACCCTCAAAAGGAGCATTGAAGACCGTTTACGCCTGGAGAAGGCGCTGGCTGAGGATGAAGGGCGTTTGCTGGAAGAAAGACTGGGAGAGCCCCTTGATCCCGACCGGGTTCCGGGAAAGGCCGTTCTCAAATCACCCATGGATGGGTATGTGGTCTGGATCAGCCCTGATGTGAAAAAGGGCACGGAGGTGTTGCCTCCCATGGAGGCCTTTCAGGTGGGCGTCATGGACCCATTGACGGCCCGTGCCGATGTGTTTGAGTATGAAGCCCTTAAGATCGCACCGGGTGATCAGGGGACAATCATCATCGAATCCATGCGGGAGAAAGAGTTCGATGTGCAGGTGGCGTACGTTTCCTGGGTTCCCCGCTCCTCCGGCATTCTGAATCCCTCCTATTACACCGTGCTCATGACGATTCAGAACCCCGACCTCAAGTTGCGTGAAGGGCTCATGGGAAGCGTTCGTTTTACCGGGCGGAAGTGATGAGAAAAATCGGCTTGGGTCACCGCTCCATAGAACCGATTCTGGTGTTGCTGCTCTCATCCGTCATTTTTGTTGTTGCCCATTATAGGGGGCTTACGAGCCCTTTTGTTATCAATGATGATGTTCAGCAGCAGATCTACTGGATGCAGCAATGGCTGGACAAGGATCTCTATCCCGATAGCAGATTATTGGACTATTCCAGGCAATATGTGCCCTGGGGGGTGCAAGGCATTTACTGGCTCGCATCCCGGTTCATGGACCCCATGAACGTCACAAAGGTGCTTGCGGGGCTCCTCTTTGTTCTGGCGGCGGTGGCTTTCCATGGCATCGGGCGGGTCTTGAGGGATCGGTTGACGGCCTGGGCCATGGTGGCTTGCTTCTGGCTGATGCCCTTTTTCCTCTTTCGCATCTCAGGTGGACTGGCCCGTGGCTTTGCCGTGCCGCTGTTGGCGCTCCTTCTGTTCTTCTGGCTTTCGGGGCGTGGATGGTCCATGGGGCTGGTCCTTTTGTGCATGGCCTTGACCATTCCCTATATATTTGTTCTGTCATTGACCGCCGTGGTCATTGGACGCATCAAGGACGGCATATTCAACACAGCAAAATGGAGAACCCCTTTTCCTCAAAGAGCCGGACACTATTTCCTTGGGGCCGCGGGTATTATCATTCTTCTATGGTGGCGGCAGGATTATATGGCGTCCGGGTTCGGGCCTCTGGCAACCTGGCAGGATATGATCGGAAATCCGGAATTCGGAGCGGACGGCCGCTACCCAATGCTTCCCGTGCCCGGTCTTTTTTGGGAGTTCATCATAAGATCCTGGCAGTGGATAGGGCCCTATCGTGAAGCCGACAGCGTGTGGGCGGGAATCATGGGCTCCCTGGTTGTTGTGGCCTTTGCCTTTTGGGGTGCAAGAGGCTTTGAGTGGAAAATGCTGAAGGATAAATGGCAGCCCTTTTTCTATGTGGCCGTTTCTTCCTTTATTTTTTACGCGCTGGCCCGCATCTTTCTATTGAAATTGTTTGTTCCTTCCCGTTATGTGATGTATACGGTAAGCGTTTTGTACTGCGTTTTGCTGGGGCTATGTTTCAGGGGACTATTGGGGTCCCAATTAAAACCATTGGTAGCCGGACTGCTTCTGACGGGGGTTGTGGGCCTCAGTATGGTCCGGCTTTACGGGGTCGGGCTTTACGACTATTCAACGAATGCGTCGCTTTACAGCGCTTTAAAGGAAACTCCCAAAACGTCACTCATAGCGGGACACCCGTACCTCTTGGATCAAGCACAGACCTTTGGCAGGCGCAATGTGTTTGCCTCTTTTGAACTGGCGCATCCATGGAGCATGGGATTCTGGCAAAAAATGCGCCCCAGAATTAAAGCGCTGTTTAACGCCTATTATGCGGAAGATCCTGACACGGTTAAGATGTTTTGCCGCAAAAACAGGATTGATTTTTTCGTGGTGGACAGCCGCCATTTCACCCGTGGTTTTGTGGAAAACCGCCCTTTTTTTGCGCCCTTTGACGGGATGATACAAGAATTGTTTCGGAATCGACGGGATTTCGCGCTGCTGAAAGAGGATCTTTTTTCCGGAACAAGAATTGATCAACACATTCGGCTTTTGAATTTTCGGTGGGATGAAAAGAAGGGCTTTTTGAAGGGGAAGAAAGAGGGGCATCCATGAGAATACTCCTGCTGGCAATGCCCGATACTTCTGATGTTGTTGATTACTTCTTTCGTCCGCCCAACCTTGCTCTTGTCTCTCTGGCCGGCAATCTGCCGGAGCATGACGTGAAAGTTCTCGATCTGGTAGTGTGCAAACCGGATGCGGGTGGGGCCTTAAAAGAGACCCTTGAACGCTTCAAACCGCAGCTGGTGGGCATGAGCGCCATGACGTTTCAGTTTCATACCCTCGTAAGGGTGGCCCGTTTGGTTCGTTCATGGGATCAGAAAATCAAAATAGCTGCCGGAGGTTATCATCCATCCCTCATGGCCCGGGAAATCACCGCCGGGGAAGCGCATCTGCCCCTTGATTTCATTATTCGCGGCGAAGGGGAACAGACATTCGGGGAACTGGCCGCTCATCTCGCCGGAGATGGCATCCCATTGTCCGAAATTCGCGGTTTGAGCTATCGATTGCCCGACGGTTGGCGGCATAATCCAGACCGCCCTTTACAGGATCTTTCAACGCTTAAGCTGCCAAACCGGGATTCAAGGCTTAGAAAGGGTTTTTCTTTCCTGGACCTCCCCATGGATGTGGCGGAATCTTCCCGGGGCTGCCCCTACAACTGCAAATTCTGCTCGATCCACAAGATGTACGGCAGTACATTTCGACCATTCCCCATGGATCGGATCATTGCGGATCTATGGTCTATCAAAGGGGAGGGAACCAGAGGCGTCTTTTTTGTGGATGATAATATTTCATACGATACCAAACATTTGCGTCTACTCTGCGATGCCATTGTTCAAAACGGCCTCAACGACATGTTTTACATAACGCAGTTGAGCGCCGCCGGTATCGCCCGAAACCCCGAGGTGGCGGCATCGCTTCATCGAGCCAACTTTCAGATAGTCTTTGTGGGGTTCGAGTCCATGGACCCGGTTGCCCTAAGAGGGATGAAAAAACCTGCCAGCCCCGAGATCAACCGAAAGGCGGCGGCTTTGCTGCGCCAATACGGAATTTCCGTGATCGCGGGTTGCATCGTGGGCCATCCGGAGGACACGAAAGCGTCAATTGCGCGTCAGTATCGTCTCATCAAGAAGCTGAAACCGGACATGATCTACGCGCAGTTCTTGACCCCCTATCCCAAAACCGATATCAGAAGTGAGTTGCTGAATGCGGAGCTCGTTGTAAATGAGAATGATTTCAGCGCCTACGACGGCTTTTCATGTAATATAAAAACCCGCCATCTGGGTCGGAAAGCCCTTTATCGATGTATGAAGAAAGAAGCCGTAAAACTCCATTTTACGCCGGATGTTGTTTTCGGCAATCATCTTCTAAAGCGTTATGGTGGAAGATTCCTGAAACCGGTGATCAAGACGGTTGCCACCAATATCTATAATGTGCTCACCGCAAAGCAGCGGAACAATCCACTGGGGATCTAGCCGGATGCAGATCCGTCATAGGTTGGCTTTGACCACAGAAACGATAAAAACCAAGCCGTGTATCGGCAATTGAGATCCTGATGCTTTGGTTACCCATACCGTCAAATACAGGATCCTAGAAAAGTTCTCCTTTCTTGCGGCTGCACGCATCTTTCTGGAAATCCTTCAGGCGGTTTTCTTCATCTATCTCGCCAGAAAAAACGCTCTTGCCTACGGCAATCTCATGCTGGCATTGGGAATTGGCATTATTCTATTGGTGTTTACCGATTTTGGATTGAACCAGGTCCTGGTGCTCTCTTTGACTCGGAATGACGAGCAAAAGAAAGCCATTATCACCAACATCACCTTTGTTAAATGCCTCCTTTTTGCTCTGGGGTGGCTGGCAGTCGTTGGGTATGTTCAGTGGGAGGGTTATGAAAATCCACTGAAACAGGTGGTCGTGGTGGTGGGCATGGGATTTGGCCTGGAAGCCCTGGCAAATACGTTTTTTGTGGTATTGCAGGTTTCCGATCGACAGGACAAGGAGGCGGTTATCAGGGCCGCCGGTGCTTTTTTGGGTTTCGGATTCGGCATTATTGCGGTTTTTTGTCATTCATCCCTCTTTATTGTGTCTTTTTTTAAAGTGATAGAAGGATTGATCTGTTGCGTTTTAGGCATTCTTCTGGTGATCCGGACAACCCCCTTTGGCTTCAGTCCGTTGAGACTGGCGGGGTTGCCCCATACGGTTCGCGGTGCGATGGTTTTTGCATTGATCACGGTGGCACAGATTCTGAACGACAAAATCAACTTGCTTTTCTTGAAGCAATACGGTGGGACCAGGGAAATCGCCCAGTACAGCGCCCCCTGGCAGCTGACGGAAGGGGTGACCATGCTGGTTGTGGGTCTGATGTTGAGGAACGTCCTTTTTCCCGTTTTCGCACGGCTCTGGAAAACGGATCGGACGGAAGCGGCACGGGTGGGCCAAAACGCCCTTGCCTGGCTATTGCTTGCATCCATCCCTTTGATGTTCTTCCTTTATGTGGAAAGTGACCGTATTATTCCGCTGCTTTACGGGCAGGAATACGCCGATTCCATATGGATACAAGAGGCCTTGGTGGTCACGGTGTGCTTGAGTTTCATTCAATTCATTTCCGCCTACATGATGGTCAGCATGGGCATGGCAAGGATTCTGCTTGTTTTTTACGCATCCGTTTTGATGGTCAACATCACCTTCTGCGCTGTGGCCTTGCCCCGGTTGCCGGTTTTGGGAGCCGTTGGGGCCATCATTTTGAGTAAGGCCCTGATAGCCGCGGCCGGGCTTTTTTTCTGTCAGGCACGGATTTCCATCCTCCCTGTTCGATCATCGCTCCATCTCATCACATCCGGCATCCTCTCAATGGTGCTCTTCTGTATCCTTAAGCAGTTCTGCATCCGGGAAGCTGCCGGTATGATTGCTCTTTTGCCTGTTGCCGGATTGGCATGGCGCTGGAAGAAAACGGGCGCTCAAAAAAGGCATTTATGAAAGGTTGTTTTATGAACGTGTTATTGCTCAATCCACCCTATCCAAAAACCTACTGGTCATTGAATGCGGTCCTTCAAATGACCGGCAAGAAGATCCATCAACCGCCGTTGGGGTTGATCACCCTAGCGGCGCTTCTGCCCGAGCGCTGGAATTTCAAGTTGATTGAATTGACGGAAGGCCCGGTCGCCGAAGTTGATTGGCGTTGGTGCGACCTGGTGATGATTTCCGGCATGACCGTTCAGTATCGCGGTATTCTGGACTGCATTTTAGAAGGGAGAAGACGGGGAAAATTCGTTGTGGCCGGCGGTCCGGCGGTTTTCCACGCGCCCCGTGAGGTGCAGAATGCCGGTGCCGATATCGTGGTAAAGGGCGAGGCGGAACCATTGATTCCCCGGCTGTTGGATGCCATTGAACGAGGAGACTCGGGCCTTCTGTTGGCAGCCGAAGAGTGGGCTGATTTGTCGGATTCCCCTGTTCCCAGATATGACCTGGTCGACCCGGCCAAATACACCGGACTGGCCCTTCAGTTTTCCCGGGGCTGTCCCTACAAGTGCGATTTCTGCGATATTACCCTGATGCTGGGCAGAAGGGTCAGAACAAAAAGGGCCGAACAGATTCTGGCCGAATTGCAGAATCTGTACGATCTGGGCTGGCGGTGGTCGGTCATGTTCGTTGACGACAACCTGATCGGGAATTCCTTGAAGACCAAGGGGCTCTTGCAGCGAATGATTCCTTGGATGGAATCCCATGGAAACCCTTTCGAGTTTGACGCCCAGGCATCGGTGAATCTTGCCGAAGATCCGGAAATGGTGGAATTGATGGTGCGGGCAAATTTCGCCAAGGTTTTTCTGGGCATTGAGACAACCGATGAGGAGAGCCTCCATCTGTCAAAGAAGTATCAAAATACGGGAAAAGACCTGAATGCTGTATGCAGAACCATTAATGAGGCCGGTCTTCAGGTGATGGCAGGGTGCATCATCGGTTTTGACAATGAGAAGCCCGGGGCGGATGAACGCTTGATCCATTTTACCCGTCGAAACCAGATTCCCATTGTCTTGGCCACGTTGCTGCAGGTGGGACCCGGCATGGATCTATGGGAAAGGCTCAAGTCCGAAGGACGCCTGCTGTCTTCCGGACTGGCGGATGATTTTGGAAACCAAACGGCGCTGACGAATTTTGTCCCGAGCAGACCCCTTAAAAGCATCGTGGAAGAACTCATAAACGTCTATGATGTGCTCTACGATCCCGGATTCTTCCTTGACCGTACATTTCAGCATTTTATGCGGATGAAAATGCCGCCCCCAAGAAAAAGAGCAACGCTACCCAGCTTTTGGGAACTTAAGGCCGTCATCAACATTATCATCAAGCAGGGCTTCCGATATCCCAGCCGCTGGAAATTCTGGAAATATGTCTTAATGGCGCTTTTTCGGTTTCCGAAGCGGCGGTTTGACCAGTTCCTTGCCACCTGTGTTTTGGGGGAACACTATTTCCAGTTCCGAAATGAGGTGAGGGACAAATTGCTGGAAAATCTGAGACGCTACGAAAACAATGGCAGCGCATTCTCCTGACCAATGCCGGTGAATGATTCCAAACTTCACTTGACAGGGGTTTGTTGAAGCCCGATAATTCCAGCCCACACGAAATGGCTGGAGCAGAGTCTTTGCCTTTTAATCAAATTTTATCCAAGATCAGATTTCCAATTGTCCATGTCAACCAAACCACTTGAGCCGACAAAATACTACCGACTGCCCTGGAACATGGCGGACAATGCCATCACGTGGCTCGAACCCACCACCAAATGCAACATGGCCTGTGATGGCTGCTATCGAGAGAATAATCCCATGGGGGATCGGCCCCTGGAGGATGTGATCAGTGAACTGGAGCAGGTCAAGAAAATACGAAAGACGGGCGGCATTTCAATTGCCGGCGGTGAGCCCCTGGTTTATCCTCACATCGCGGAACTGGTGGGGTATATCGCTTCCCAGGGCTGGAAGCCCATCATTATCTCTAACGGCATGTGCATCACACCGGAGCTGGTGAAGGAACTGAAGAGAGCGGGGCTGGTTGCTTTTACGGTGCATGTGGATTCCCATCAGGAACGGCCGGATTGGACAGGAAAAACCGAGAGAGAACTGAATGAACTCCGCTTTCATCTGGCTGAAACGATCCGTGATGCGGGGGATGGAACCATCTCCTGCGGGTTTAATGCGACCATTTACCCGGATACCCTGTGCCACGTGCCCATGCTGACCCGATGGGCGCAACGGCACATGGGCCTTGTCCATACAATGGTCTATATTCTGTTTCGTCAAGCGACCGTTGATCCTCAATTTCATTACTTTGTGGGGGGAGAAAAGATCGACCCGTCAGCGTTCACGGGTCTCAGATATTTGGCCGAGGATTCGAGGGGCTACCGCAACATAATGGCCCAGGAAGTGGTAGACTTGATCAGAGAGGCAAACCCAGAATATGAGCCTTGCGCATTCCTCAACAGCAGCCTGGACGGGAACGCCGTCAAGTGGCTGCTCGGAATTCGAGCGGGCCGCCCGGATAAAATCCTTGGTTATATGGACGGACGATTCGTGGAACTGCTTCAGATGCTCCACCACATGATTCGGGGAACCTACGTCGCCTATTCGCGGCCGGGCCTTATGGGACTGACCCAGGCGCTTTTCCCGCTGGCGCTCGTCAACAGAGGGATGCGTGGCGTGTTCCTGAAGTGGCTGAAAGAGCCTACCCGGTGGTTTGAAAAGGTGCGGCTCCAATCCATCATGATTATTCAACCACCGGATATCTTGGAAGATGGTCGACAGGCCATGTGTGACGGTTGTCCTGACAGCATGTATTATAACGGTGAGATGATCTGGAAATGCCGTTTGGATGAAATCAGAAAAGCCGGGGATTTCATCCAATGCGTTCCCAAAAGGTCGTCCACAGACTAACAAAGCCAATGGTGTTGTTCCTCAACGCTTATGGAGAATTCGGATATCTTTCTGATCATATGGTTTGCCGTATCCCTCATCCCTTTTGCGGTGGCACTGATGCTGGGTCTGCCGGGCCTACGGGCCGATCCTGAGGGGTCCGAGGCGTCTTCACGGCCGGGTGTTTCAAGCGCTGTAACCATACTGATTCCAATTAAAGGAGTTTGGAAAGGCCAGTCGGAAATACTGATGTCTCTGGTAAAACAGCGGTACCCCAACTTTGAAGTCCTGTTCATACTGGAAAGGGAGGAAGATGCCGCTTCATCCATGATAAAGGGCTTTTGCCGTGAGTTCTCCCATTGCCGGATGGTCATCAGCGGCCGTTCCCAGGGCTGCGCGCAAAAGAACCACAATCTGATTGCCGGGATTCAACACCTTAAAACCAGCACGGAAATCATTGTCTTTTGTGACAGCGGCAGTAGAGCGGGGCCGGATTGGCTTGCCTCCCTGGTACGTCCCATTGTAATGGGGCAGTATGAGGTTGTGACCACTTTCAGGGTGTTTCGTCCCGATCCTCCCAATGTGGCAGGTGTGCTGCAAGCGATTTTCGGGTCATTTATTACCATATCAAAGGCGCTTTTTCCGATGCCCTGGGGTGGCGGAACGGCCATTCGCCGAAAAACCTTTGATGCCTTAAGGGTGACAGACCTCTGGGAAAATACGGTGGTCGATGATATGGTTCTTGGCAATGCCCTCATAAAAGCCGGTATCAAAACGAAAATGGACGCCGTGAACCAATTGGATTCGCCCCTGGAAAACCCATCCATAAAGACATTTCTGAACTTCCTGGAGAGGCAGATTCTCTTTCCCAAGTTCACCAATCCCGGTCTATGGATAAATGGACTGGTACTGATGGTCAATATGGCCTTGGCAGCGCTGGTGAGTTGGGTTCTTTTGGCCAGGGCCGTTTTTCATCTCGGTATCACACCTTCCACATATGGGGCCATGGGCTTCATCATTTCCGCGCTTCTCCTTTCCACTGGTTACTGGCGGGTCAATAAAGAAATTCCCGTTTTTCGCTGGCTGGCCTGTGCATTTCCGGCGGTTTTCCTGGGAACTTATGTTTATGTTCGAACCATCTTTTTGAAAAGGCTTGTGTGGCACGGCAGGGCCTATCCGGTCGGCAAGGGGGGTAGGGTAACCGCGATCGATGTCTAGAGAAAACGGCCAACTGAAAAAACCGGTTATTGCATTTTTGTGGCGTCACGAGGAGATGACCCGCCAGGTACTGGATATGTCCCAAAAAACCGGGACCAGGGCCATTTTTGATTTCAGCGCTTATATTTCCTTTAAGAATTGTAGCGGATCCCTTGAGACCGCCAATAAACAAGGCGTTACAGACATATTCCTTTTGTCCCCATTGATTGAGGACGAGGATTTTCGAACGTTTCTTACCGCCAGTGAAATCAGGAATATCTGGTTGGAAATACACCCCCGATTTTGGAACGGACATTTGTCGTCGTTCCTTGAGGCAGTGGTAAAACTGTCGGACGCCTGCGACATCTTCCCTGTTTTGGGTCACGTCCCGTGGGTATTTGAAATCTTGGCGGGCGAGAAAAGCGGCAGAATCCAAAATATTGTGCTCAAAGGGAATGAAGCGTCGGGCTTTGTGGGTTCTGAAACCACCATGACCCTTTATAGCGCTGCCACGGATATGCTGGGAGATACTGACCCATCCAAAAATATCTATATCTGGGGGGGGGTCGGGACGCCTGAAGCGGCCGGTGCTTTTCTGGCATCGGGGGCTGCCGGACTGGTTTTTGAAAGTCTCCACTGGTTGACGGATCTTGTACCGATTGAGGATGAAACGAGGCAGCGCATTAAACGGCTAAAGCCCGAACACACGGAATTGATTGACGGGGAGAACAAGGTCTTCTGTCGCTTGTATAACAAAGGGAATTCAAAAGCCATCAAAGCGCTCAAGACCGCAAATGACAGTGGCGGCGCGGAAAAGCCTGAAAAGGGGAAAGATCCCTTTGTCAAAGAGATTCAAGACACCTGGATTCATCCTCTTCTCTGCCGTTTCAGCAGCCATCAGTTGATTCCAATCGGGGTTGAGGCCGGTTTTGCAGAGGGGTTTGTTGACCGTTACGGAACTAAAACGGAGCAGGCCCTAGACGCATTTATGCGGGATCTCAAAACCGAAACAGCCAAAAAGCAAATGCAGTCGGAACGCTGGTTGAATCATCCCTTTGCGGATGAATTGGGCACGCGGTACCCCTTCATTCAAGGGGCCATGAGTTGGATAACGGATGTTCCGGAATTCGCAAGGTCGGTATTTGAAGCAGGCGGATTGCCCACCGTGGCCTTGGGCATGCTTCACGGCGATGGGCTCAAGAAAACCCTGGCAAAACTCCGGGAAGTCATGGGCCGGTCCCCTTATGCCGTGAACTTTGTTGCCCTTCCCGAAAACCCCTATATGGACGAGCAGATTAGGTGCATAAAAGAGCACTGTCCCCCCTTCGTGGTCATAGCGGCGGGTGAGCCGACCATTTCCCGCGTTTTTCGCCGGCGGGGCATGGAAGTCTTTTTTCTGGCGCCAGACGAAGCAATGGTGAAGCTGGCCTTTGATTCCGGTGTTCGGTATGTGATCTGTGAGGGGAACGAAGCGGGGGGGCATGTGGGAAGACACAGTACCCTGACGCTTTCCCAACTGGTACTGGAACAAAAACGCCGGGATCCGGCGCTTTTTGATAACAAAAAAATTGTTCTGGCCGGAGGAATTTTCAACCGGATGACGGCTTTGATGGCCGCAAGCCTGGGTGCCGATGGCGTACAACTGGGAACCGCCTATCTGGCGACCGAGGAGATCGTGCAAAGCGGCGCCTTAAGTCGTCTCTATCAGAACAGTATCCTGGCGTCGGAACCGGGTGACACCGTGGTGACGGGCGTTCGCCAGGGATTGGGTATCCGAGCCATCAAGAACGCTAAGACAAGGGAAATTGCGTCAATTGAGAGGGACTCAGACCGAAATGGGAAAAGCGCTAAGGCCATTCGAAAGGAAATAGAGGGCATCAGCGCGGGAAGCCTTCAGATTGCGGCCCGTGGCCTGGCAAGGGGCGGAAAGGGTCCTCCGGACCAAAAGACCTGTCTTAAAGAGGGGCATTTCATGAGTGGCGCCTGTGCCGGTGCCATCCACAGAGTGATTTCCCTCGAAGGCCTTCATGAGGAATTGGCCGGAGCAGGAAAGGATAAAAGCGAAGCGAACGGCAGCATCAATGCCAATGGATCCTCAGCGCATACCGTCGATGATGGCCTAAAAATACCGCAAGTCCTGACGGAAACCGGAAGGATCAATCATCGCGTTGCCATAACCGGTATGAGCATCTTCAATTCCCTGGGAAACGGCCTAAAAGAATTATGGGGCGGGACCCTGGGAATGAAAAGCGGTGTAAAACCGGTGCCCCGGTCCAGATGGGACCATGGCCTCTATTACGACCCCCGCCCTCACACCCCCAACAAGACATACAGCTCAGTCGGTGCTTTTCATGGGCTTCGGATCGACCGCAAAGAACTTGGCATCGCGCCCCATGATTTCAGAACCATGAGCAACGCAACAAAGATGACCTTGTGGCTGGCGGAGCAGCTGGTTTCTGATTCCGGGATTCTTGGTTCCAGCATTTCAAAGGAAAGAATCGGTGTCATTACCTCGCAAAACTCCGGTGAAGCGGCAGGGACCCTTGCCGACATTCTCATTGGCGGGGAGATTGAACCCATATTGGCGAAGGTCAGAAAAAAGATGCCGCTGGCCCCTGAAGTGGAAACCGCCTTGATTGAACAGATCATGGCGGACCGTATTTCCGTGGATGACACGACGTTATTGGGCCGGCTCAATTCCGCCGCCGCCGGCTTCATCTGCGCAAAATACGGTTTCAAGGGTCCCGGTTTTGCCATCTCCGCCGCCTGCGCATCTTCTCTGACAGCGGTACACACGGCGGTCCAGATGATCCGTGGGGGGATTATTGACGCGGCCTTGGTGGGGGGTGCCGAGGAACCGCTCATGCCCATGCATTTTGTGGAATTTGCCGCCCTGGGGGTTCTCTCGGGAATGGCGGATACGAAAAGAGCCCCCGCCGGGATGAGCCGCCCTTTTGATGCGGGAAGGGACGGCATGGTGTTGGGTGAGGGCGGCGGGATGGTTCTCCTTGAAAAGGAAGCCGGCGCCCGAAAGAGGGGCGCAAGGATTCACGGCTTCATCACCGGTATCGGTGCAAACAACAGTCCTACAGGCTTGATCGAATCATCCCATGAGACGCAGGAGATGGCCATTCGAGCCTCCTTTGAGGATGCCGGTTATGGGCCTCGCGGTGTCGACCTGGTGGAATGTCATGCAACGGGGACCCCCCAAGGGGACAAGGAGGAAGTGCAGGCGCTCAAGACCTTCTATGGAAAGGGAAAACCGACTGCCATCACCTCCTTCAAATCACAAATCGGACATACCCTGGGCGCTTCCGGCATAAACAGCCTCATCCGCGGCATGCTAGCCATGGAGGCGGGGATGCTGCCGGCATCCATCAACTGTGAAAACCCGGATCCCGCTCTCGGCTTGCAGGGTTCGGCGCTTCTGATTCCGGCATCACCAATGGCATGGCCCACGGGCAAGGGAGGACCCAGGCGCATTCAGGTGAACGCCTTCGGTTTTGGCGGTGCCAATTATGTGGTGCAGATTGAGCAGTTTTTGAAGGGAAATCAAGAAAAACCGGTCGGCGCAGAAGGGACGTGCGCCCCGGAATCGCGGGGAAATGCCCATATACCACTGCAACAAAACATCTCTTTTTACAGAACCCGTATCGGTCATGATCCCTATCGGTTGGCGATACTGTCGCAAAACGAAAAAGAGGCCTTAGAGGATTTAAAAGGCTTTCTTGGGGTCCATCAACCCCCCTTTAAGGGAAAACAGGAAGATCTGCTGGCCAGGAAGGGGATTTATCTGGGGTCGGAAAAGGAGGCCCCGTCGTCCCTGGCATTCATCTTTCCGGGGCAGGGGTCCCATTATGCGGGGATGGGCCGCGAGCTTTATGAGACCTTCCCCGTGATCCGCAAACGGATGGATCTTGCGGCGGCCATGAGTGATTTTGACCTTTTGAACCTCATGTTTTTTGGAGAGGAGGATGTGCTCAAGGAGAGCTGGGTGCAACAGCCCGCCCTCTTTGCCCTGGAATGCGGCATTGCGGATCAATTGACGGCCATGGGTGCAAAGCCCTCGGTGGTGGCGGGGCACAGCGTCGGAGAAATGGCGGCGCTCTGGGCTGCCGGTGTTTACTCATTTGAGGACGGTTTTCACTTGGTCATGAACCGGGCCCGCTGCATGAAAAAGGCGGCGGAGCAGAACAAAGATCCCGGTGCCATGATTGCGGTCCACGCAGGTATTGACCGCATCGAACAATTGATTTCGGGCCGCTGCGGCCTGTGGATCGCCAATATCAATTCTCCCGGCCAGGTGGTTTTAAGTGGTGAAACGCCCGCGATTTCCCATCTGAGATCGGAAATGAAGCGGCTGAACATCCGTTTTACGGTGTTGAAGGTGAGCATGGCCTTTCACACACCCATGATGAAGCCGGTGCTGGATGAGTTTGCCCAATCCATTTCCGGCATACCGCTAAAAGGGCCGGGCATTCCCGTGATTTCAAACACAACGGGCATGCCTTATCCGTCAGAGACAACGGCCATCAGGGAATCAATCGTCCGCCAGATGGAATTGCCGGTCCATTGGATGAAGGGTATTTCGCGGATCAGGGAGGATTATGGGATTCGCTGTTTTGTTGAAACGGGTCCCAAGAGAGTCCTGGGGAATCTCATGCTGGACACCATTACGGACGGCATACAAATCCCCACCTGTCTTCCCAAATGGGAAAAAAAGGCCTGTTGCGCCGCTGTGGCAAAACTCTTTGCCAGTGGGTGCTTGCGCTTGCCTCAGGCGCCGCCGTCCCTAAGCCTTTGGGAAAGGGAAAATGTCGATGCCAAGGCGGTGGTTGGGAGGGAGGTGGTTGAAAGAACCTTCGAACAGGGGAAGAGAACAAAGAGAACCCTTGAGAAAACCATACAACAGGGGATCAATTCCTTCATCCTCGACACATACGGTCGTTTCTTAAAACCGCTGCTCCTTGAAACCGTTCGCAAACAATGGGATCCATCCTTTACGGAAGCGCAGCTTGAAAAGGCCATTCATGACATGGGTTTCGGCGGTCAACGGCAACTGCCCACCTTTGGGACATCCCAGGGGATGCGGGAGTCGGCGACCGGCTCCGCGGCTTCGGCTGCAAAAAAGGAAGACCGTGAATACCCGCCTGTGGAAGCAGGATTCTTCGAAGAGAATATGTTGGAATCGATCATCAAAATCATCATGGATGCCACCGGATACGAGAGGGATGAAATCCATGAAGACATGGACCTGCGGGACGATCTGGGCATTCGTTCAAGCCGCCTTCCGGTTATCCTGGATGCACTTGAAAAGCGTTCCGGAGTAAACATCGAGCTGTCCCAGTTCGTGCATGCGCGTACCGTACGGGAAATCGCCGGGGAACTGAAGAAGATCGGCCAAAGAGAGAAGGCGGGATCGGCCGACGGGCCGGAACCATTGGCGCAGAGGGAGGAGACAAAGCGGTTTGTGTTTTCCAGGGTTCCTTTGAAAGCCAGCGCAACCAAAGATTTTCCAATCGAAAAAGAAGATTCCGTTCACATTCTCAGAATAGGAAAAGGCGATGGCGCAAGGGATCTGATAGAAAATTTTTTTAAACGCGATCGTTCCCTCTTCACCAACTTCCAGCGGTTGCAGGGTATGAAATGGCCCTTTCAGTTAGGATCACTTTCTCAAAAAGGGGAACCGACGTCGGTCAAAAAGCTTCGAAGCAGCCCGTCTGCTTGTGGTGTTATTCTGGATATGACCGGGGAATATAAGGAGACCAGGAATCCCGAAGACGGGCTCCCAAAGGTGATGGAGCAGGTCTTTTTCGTGGTCAAGGCCTTTATGGAAATGCCACGGAAGAAATTTGTTTTGCTCTTGCATGAAGGAAAGGGACTGATGCGGATTCTGGCGGATGGGGTTTTGGGCATGTTCTTAAGCTGCGCTCACGAATACCCGTCCCTCCTTTTCCGCACCATGAGACTGGACAGAAGGGCGGATACGGCAAAGGCACTGGATGACGCCATGAACAAGGAGGGTACCGCGGTTGAGACCATTTACCGGGATGGAAAGGGCTTTACCCTGGAGGGATTTCAACAGCCGCTTGTCTTTGAAGAATCCGGGGAAGGGCCGCTGTCTCCCGGGAAGGTGGTTGTTCTTTCAGGCGGCGGTGCCGGTATAACGTCCCACATTGCCCGGGCCGTGGGGTCTTTTGGGATCAGAGCGATACTTCTGGGAAGGACAAACATCGATTCCGAATACGACCTCAGTCCAGCGCTTCTAAAAGAGGGAAATCCCGAAGGCACTGTTTCCAAAATGGTCGCGGAAAAACATCCGGACATGCCCCAGGAGGCCCTATCCAAAGAGATAAGGCGGCTCTTAAGAGCTTTGGAGATTTCGAAGACCTTGAAAAGGCTTAATGATTGCGGCATTGACGCCGCCTATTATGCCTGTGACGTGACGCGCAAAGTGGAGGTTCGAGATGTTTTTCAAAAAATCCGGGATCGATATGGAGAGATCAATGGCATCGTTCATGGTGCCGGGATCATTCAGGATGGCCTTTTAAGGGACATGACGCCAGAGGATTTCCGTTCCGTCATGGCGGTCAAGTTTCGTGGGGCACTGAACCTCTTTCGCGCGGCAAGGAAAGATGATTTAAGGTTTTTCACGTGCCTCTCGTCACTTGTCTCTTTTGCCGGAAACATGGGACAGGCGAATTACGCGGCCGGGAACCGAATGATGGCCGCCCTATGCAATCATCTGGCAGGTGAGAATCCTTCCATACGCTTTCGGACCCTGGCCCTGCCGCCGGTTGAAGGGGCCGGCATGGCGGAAGATGACTGGATCCGCAAAAGAATGGAAGAGATAGGGATCGCATATATCCACGTGAACGAAATATCGGAATTGTTCCTGAGAGAGCATTGTCTGAACAGGTCGCAGAATTCTAATGTGATGCTCGCAAAAACCGCGCCACGATTCGGCACAACCCATCTCAATTGGGAAGAACCGACGGTGGATCCGGAGGCTTTTTCTGCTGGGGGACTGGTTTTTAGAAAAAGGGATTTTCCCATGATTGACGGGGTGTCATGGGTAGACCATAAGCCGGGTTCCCTTAAAGCGTACCGGTTGTTTTCCCATAAAAAGGATCAATGGCTGAAAGACCACAAACCGTCCAAAACCATGCCGCATCCAGTTCTTTCGGGCATCATGCTCATTGAGACCCTTTTGGAGGGCGCAAGAATTCTCTACCCCCATCTGATGCCAAAAAGGGTTCAGGAGGTTCATTTCCTGGATATGATTGTGGTTCCAAAAGGCGCCGAACGCCTGATGACCATTTCATGCCACCGGCGCCATTGGGATGACGCGACCCTCGCGTGCGGGTGCGCGCTTTCGGCCGGATCAGATGTGACTGGGAATCCGATGGGGCGCCCCATGGACCGGTGCGTGGCAAGGGTTTTTTTGGGGCCGGTCTCTGCTTCCGGGACGGAAGAAACGGCTCAGATGTTTCCTCGGGATGAGGCGTTGGAAACCTCCCCTGTGGAACATTTGGATATTCCGGATTTTTACCAACGGCATTCAGACCTTACGGGTCGGTATCGACTGGAGACGGGAATCCACGGCATGGCTCCAAGGGGGATCAAAGGTTGGATGATCTACCGGGAAGGTGACGATTTCCATCATCTCAAAGGGGCATCCTATCAATATTCACCCTATCTCCTTGAAGCATCATTTCATATGCCGCTCTTCCATTCCTTCATCCGGCAGGGTCCCACCTTTTTTGGGATGCTTCCGGTGGGCATCCGGGAAATGGTTTTGGGCAGAAAATGCAGGGAAGGGGAGAAAATTACGTTGCATGCCCGCATGACATCAGAGACCAAGAACGGTTCGTCATGGGATGTACAGGCGCAGAGTGAAACGGGAGAAGCCCTTCTCACGGTAAAAGGCCTGAAAATGCAGACTTTCAGCCCATGAAAAGGGAAGGCGGAAGCAGAAGCAACGGGATTAGCCGGGTCGCCATCATCCCCTGCGATGCCTATGAAGCCTCGAAAATAGACGCTGCCGTCAATCGGGCGGTGGAACTCTTGGGAGGCTGGCGTCGGTTTGGGCGATCAGGCCAACGGTTTTATGTGAAACCCAATCTCGCGGGACCCTTTGTTCCGGACAGATGCGTCACGACGCATCCCCTGGTGGTCAGAAGTGTCGCGGAGGGTCTTAAGCGGGAAAAGTGCCGCATCACCATCGGGGACAGCCCCGCCGGCATTGCCAGCCGAAAATACCTGAGCTACACCTACAGGCGGACGGGGATGGCAACCGTTTCAGAGGAACTGGATGTTCCCCTCGATTATGAGACCGGTGCCAAAGAGATTCTGTTGCCGGATGCGGGGGTGATGGGTCGCATGTCCATCCTTGCGTCCGTAACCGCTTCGGACCGGATCATCAATCTGCCGAAATTCAAGACCCATCTTTTCACGCGCATCACCGGCGCGGTAAAGAATCTTTACGGGACGGTTCATGGCGTCATGAAAGTGGCGTACCATTCCCGGTTGAAAACACCGGAAGCCTTCTCCCAAATGCTACTGGACCTGGCCAGATGGTTGGATCCTCAACTGACGGTTGTGGACGCGGTGGTCGGTATGGAAGGAAACGGCCCCACCTGGGGCAAGGCCCGATTCGCGGGGTTCATTATCGCGGGAACAAACCCGCTGGCGGTGGATCATGTCATCGCCCGCATGATGGGGTTCTCTCCCGCGGAAATACCCCTTTTCAACATTGTGCCGCCTCCGGAGGTGGAGGTGTTGGGTGTGCCCATTGAAAGAGCGGTTTTGAAAGGGTTTATCAAACCCTCTCGCACCGATTTAAGAGACGGTCTGGAGAATGCTCGGTTTATTCCAGCCAAATGGCGCCATTGGTTTGCAAGGGAAATGGTGCCCAGGCCCAGGCCCGGAAAAAGCCGGTGCACCGGTTGCGCCCATTGTGCCCAATCGTGTCCGGGGAATGCCATTGATCTCATTTCCGGCCGGGAGGCGGTGGTGGATTACAGCCGCTGTATTCGCTGTTGGTGTTGCCATGAAGTCTGCCCCAGCGGCGCCATTTTTCTGGAGCAATCGCTTCTGGGCAGACTGCTGGCGCCGCTCAAAGGATAGAAGCGTCCATATGAGGTGAGTCGTATCGTGTGTGAAGTGAAAACAAAAAAGGTGACAACTGCCGTGGAACTTAAAGCATTTGTGAACTTTCCATGGGAGGTCTATGGAACTTCGTCACAATGGGTGCCACCACTTAAAAGCGAAGTGTGCCGTCTACTTGACAAGAACCGGCATCCTTATTGGCGGTTTTCGGACCAAATGCTGCTTCTGGCCCAAAAGAACGGAGAAATCAGGGGAAGGATAGCCGGAATTATCGACCATAACTTCAATGCCTACCACGGCCAGAAGTGCTGTATCTGGGGCTTTTTTGAATGCCTTGATGACCCTGATGCGGCCAGCGCCCTGTTTTCGTCGGTCAAACGTTGGGCCCTGCACCGGAAGATGGACTTCTTACTGGGGCCCTTTAACCCATCGACCAATTACGAAGCGGGTCTTTTGGTGGACGGATTCGATCATCCGCCCGCTCTGATGATGACCTACAACCCGCCCTATTATGCACCGCTGATAGAGTCCTGCGGCTTCAGAAAAGAAAAAGACCTCCTTTCTTTCTTTATTGGAGGGGGATATCGGCCGCCGCAGTGGCTGAATAACCTGTCCGAAAGATTCAAGCGGATTTCAAATCTTTGGGCCAGGCCGGTTCGTAAGAAGGAATTCAGAGCGGAGGCGGCCCTCATCAGAAAGATCTATCATGAGGCGTGGTCCGGAAACTGGGGTTTTGTGCCCACCACTGAAGAGGAGTTTCAGCTCATCGCAAAAAATGTCACAAGGGTCCTTGATGAAGATTTGGCCTTTTTCCTTTTTTGTGGCGAGGAGCCGGCCGGTATCGCACTTATACTTCCTGATCTGAACCCCTTGCTGAAACGGCTGAATGGGAGAATCGGGCCTTCGGGACTCTGGAAAATTATGCGATACCGAAAAGAGATCAACGGCGCACGAGGGTTCATGTTCGGCATCAGAAAACGGTATCAGGACATTGGCCTGCCGGTGGTGGCGCTTGATTATCTGATGAAAAAGATCGAAAAAGGCGATAGATTCAAATACTTTGAATTTGGATGGACCCTGGAGGACAATGAATCCATCAACCAGTGGCTTCTGGACGGGGGAATGAAGGTCCATAACCGTTATCGTGTTTTCAGATTGGATCTTTAGATGTGTTCATTCGGCAAAAGAGCAGGAAATTGTGTTGAGCGTCGAACGCCATATCTATTGGAGGCATCCATGAAAATGACCTGCTTACGCCATAAGGTGAAGGCAATTTCCTTCACCAAAAAAGCGCCTTCTCCTGAACAGTTAGGTCTCTTCCCCATCTTTATTTGCACCTCTTGAAGGAAAAACCATTCACAATTTCCCGGTCCCTACATTTCTGACTGTGATTTATGCATCATATATCCATGGGTTAATCCGTTGTCCCCTGTTTGGTACGGTACTTGAAAGGCTTTCGATCACCCTTTGATGGTAAACAATTTCTTTTTATGTAAGGAACGTCCATTTCCGACAGGAGGCTCAAAATGATGAAAAGAGTATTCATGAAACTGATGCTGTCCATGGCTTTGGCCTGCATGCTCTCCACCGGGGTTTGTGCCGGGGACTTCCAGGTCATTGACGGCCGTATCCGTCATGACAGCGAGGAGATAAAGCTCTTCGGTGTGAGCTGGTTCGGCGGGGAAACAGCGGATCATGTGCCTCACGGCCTATGGAGCCGGGGGTATAAGGAGATGATCAGCCAGATCGAACAGCTTGGATTCAATGCGATCCGGCTCCCTTTCTGCCCCGGCACCATGGAGAACGTGGAGACCGGTTATATCAACCATTTGGAAAATCCTGACCTTCAAGGACTCAAAAGCCTGGAGATCTTTGACAAGATCATGGAGGAATTGGACAGACAGCAGATCTACATTCTGCTCGACCACCACCGGCCGGACTGCAATGCCATTTCCGAGCTGTGGTACACGGACACCTACAGTGAACAGGCCTGGATTGAAGATCTGGTCATGGTGGCGGATCGTTACAAGGATCTGGAGTATTTTCTGGGCATCGATATCAAGAACGAACCCCATGGTTCAGCCACCTGGGGCACCGGGAATGAACGTACGGACTGGGACCATGCCGCGGCCAGGGCCGCCGAGGCCATTCTTGCCGTAAACCCCAACCTACTCATTTTTGTTGAGGGCATCCAGGAAAACACAAGCTGTTCTTCCTCCACCAACCACTGGTGGGGCGGCAACCTCGAACCCCAGGCATGCTATCCCCTGGATATACCGGCCAGCAAGCTGGTTCTTTCGCCCCATGTCTACGGCCCGGACGTGTATGCTCAACCCTACTTCAGCGATACCGACTTTCCGGAGAACATGCCCTTCATCTGGGAAACCCATTTCGGGTTCCTGGTAAATCAGGGATACGTGGTGGCCCCGGGAGAATTCGGCGGGAAATACGGCCATGGGGGCGATTCAAAAGACGTGACGTGGCAGGATTCGCTCATCGATTACTTCGTGGACAAGCGGATCTGCAATTTCTTCTACTGGAGCTGGAATCCGAACTCCGGTGATACCGGCGGAATTCTGCAGGATGACTGGACGAACATCTGGCAGGACAAATACAACAACCTGAAACGGCTCATGGATGCCTGCGGCCTGGACATCCAGTTGGCCTGTGCTGACGGCGTGGACAACGATGGCGACGGTCTGGTGGACATGGCGGATCCGGGATGCGAGAGCTTAAACGACAATGACGAGTCCGATGAACCTCCCATGCAATACGCCTGCGGTGACGGCCTTGACAATGACGGTGACGGGCTCATTGACATGGCGGATCCGGGATGTGAAAACACGGAGGAC